>JAFGOL010000146.1 GCA_016926495.1 Oligoflexia bacterium | reverse complement strand
TCCTGAATACCGGCTTCACTGTTTTTTCCGGTGTATCGGAAGTCCTGCATGCTTTTTTCAGAATAATATCAGCAAGGCTAACGGACAAGTTGTCTATGATCTCAAAGGAATTATTTCCCTTTGACTCCTCTTCCTTTACCAGTTCGCCGTATTCCCGTGAAAACTTCCGCGAGGAACAGCCTATAATATATATAAGTGAACCGGAATTAAGCCTGTTGAGCTTCCTTATGAGGTTTCGCGCCTGCGCATCGGCAGAAGACGTAACGGTACATGTATTAATAACGTGAATACCTGCAACAAGCTCTCCTTCCCTGATATCAAAACAAAAAGCGAGCGAAGACGCTATTTGTTCCGAATCATACAGATTACATTTGCAGCCAAAGGTATGAAAAGAGATCAAACCGTAATATCATCCTTGCCTGAATGCTTTACCCTGAATATACCGACAAGTTCCTGAAACCCGTTGGTCTGTTTTGTAAGTTGCTCAACAATGCTGGACAGTGTTTCAGCCGACTGGGAATTGGATTCCGTAATCGCGGAGTTTTCCTCCATGGCCGCGGCTTCCTGTTGTACCGAAGCCGCAATAAAGCTGAGTTGTTCAGCTATTTTCCCTATGTCCGTGATAATACTTTGCAGACTTTCTCCCGCGTCCTTGGAAATTTTAACTCCCTGGGAAACTTCTTTTAAACTTGACTCAACCAGTTGTGTTATCTCATTAGCCGATTGTCCGCTGCTCTCCGCCAGCTTTCTGATCTCGTCAGCGACAACCGCAAAACCCCTGCCGTGCTCGCCGGCACGCGCCGCTTCAATGGCCGCGTTCAGGGCAAGCAGGTTGGTCTGCTCCGCTATGTCCGTAATAAAGTCAACGCTCTTTGAAATCTGTGTTGAGCTGGTTTCTATCGAGTTCATAGCCTCTATCGTTTTCTGCATGTTGGCCCTGGTCTGCTCCGCACTCGACGCCGTAACCTGGGCGACTTCATTTGCCTCGTTCGCGCTTGACGCGTTTACGTTCGTGGAAGAAGCAAGTTCCTTGAAACTTACGCTCTGCTGGTTGGTGCCTTCCGATATCTGATGGGCAATTTTAGACACCTCCTTGGTGGCGGAAATCAATTCTGACGAAGACAATTTTATCTTGGCCATAGCCTCGCTGACAGAATCGCATATTTTTTGAATTGCCCTGGTAATTGTTCCGATCTCGTCCTTTCTGTTAAGACTGATGTCATCCACCCTTACGTTAAAATCCTGCTGCCCCATCCTGTCAAGCAATTTGGCGGCGTCAAGTATAGGTACGCTGATGCTGTTACCCAGCAACCTTGCCACAAAAACCACAAGTACAAAAAGTACCAGAATAAAGATAAGAACAAAATACTGCAGGTTGTACATTGTAGCGAAGGCTTCCTTTGTCTGCTTTTCAACAATAACGGCCCATTTGCGTCCTAATACTTTTACCTTTTTATACGCGCTGAGCACATTGTTGCCTACATAGTTTTTTATTTCGGCGATACCTTCGTCCATATTGTTATCGAATAAATCCTGTGTCGCCTGCGTGTTTATTTTCATGTCGGATGTAAACGAATTTATGATATTGTATTCCGTAACGGCGTTGAGGGTATCGGTCCTGAGCATTTTGTCATCACCCACGATATAGATCTCGCCTGTTTCACCCAGCCCTGAACGGAAGGAAACGAGTATCATCATCTTTTTCCAGTCTACCTCGATAGCAAGAATTCCCAGCAAATCATTCCTGCCATGCCCCGACCTCTCGTACTTTGACAGTATAGGGATGCACATATAAGCGGTAAGCCTTTTATGCTCCGTGGAATAATGCAGGTCCTCAAAATAGACTTCCTGCTGTCCCTTGTTGAAACAGTTGGCAAGATTGGTATTTTTGGCTGCTCCGTTTTTCAGGTTCTTGCCCAGAAAATAATCCGGCTCCGACTGTACAAGAACAAAACCGCTGGTGGTAATAATCGAAAAATTGGAAATCTGGTATTGTTCACTTATTTCGGCAAACTCGATCTTGTTCTGTTCCTTCAAGGCGACATATTTCTGGAAATTCAATTCATTATCGGTGGCAATATTCAAACCCTGCTCCAGAACCAGGTCCTCATAATTAATTACGGCGTCCTGTATGGTTTTAGACTGGGCAATCGAATTGATACTCATCCAGTAGCCGTCGAAAATATTCTGTAATTCATCGGTTTTACTGTCCCTGATTGCTTTAAGATTATCCTCTATACTTTCCTTTACGGACCTCTGGGCAAACATGGAGATCATAACGGATACTATAATTACACAGGCAAGGGTAAACCCTGTAAATGAAAATATGAGCCTGTTACGAATACTGGAATGGAAAATACCTTTGAAAAGATTTACGGCAATATTACTGAAAAAACCCATAATCGCTCCTTGGTTACGTAGTTATAAATAAAATTTACATCCGTATCAGTTCAAACTCAACAAATATTTATATGTATAGCTCCTCCTTGATCAAGGGGCCAATCTCACCCCTTCCCATAAGCTCCCTGTTTTCGTAAAAGGCCGCCTTACGGCCTCTTGACAGGTTGATTGACACATGACTGAACTCAAGTAACGCAGTATTTGCGATTGAGTAAAAGAGACTGGCTTTTTCAGTTTCCCCATTGTCAAACCTGATTACAAATTCACGGGGCTTGTATAACGCGGGGGCCCTGAACCAATGTATGTTCACTGCCACAGCCTTGTTTTTTTGCAGCGCGGTTTCGTTTCCCACAATAATTGTGTTTTGTTCAGGCTTTATCTCCACGACTTTGGTGCTTTCAAAAGAAGAAAGGTTTTTACCCCTGACCGGCGTGTATTCAACGGTTTCGCCAACCGTAGAATAGAAAATACCGTTATGGTAACCTATTACGTATTCCTGATTATTGACAACCTGCCCCTTGCCCTTCATGAATGACGGCACATAAACCGACAATTCGGCAAGTTGGGCCTTTGTGGTAAGGCAGCAGGAAGTATTTTTTACGGCAAGATAAGTCTCTATATCCTCGATTCCCATGTTAAACGCAAGCCTTATAAGGTCCCTGGCCAGAAAACCGCCTATGGGCAGCATTAATCTGTCCGCAGGAATCCCCGAAAAAGCAAGCAGGTTTGACTGGTCCATTGTTTCTTCCTTGGCCATGGAAAAAAATGACTCATTTCTTCCGAAAGCGCCGAGCGCGAGAAAATCAGCCCGCTCCCTTATAGTCCTTGCATACAGTTGCCTAAGAATAGCCACCTTGCACATAAAACAGGGGTTTGTCACCTTGCCGGACAACCGTGAACAGATAAAATCATCAACAACTTCCGCGAAAAAAACATCACTTATATCTTCGGTATGAAGCTCAATCTCCAGTTCTCCCGCGGCATCTGTTGCTTTGGCCGTGTCCATGTTACAGTTGTTTCCGATTTCGCTGTTGTAGTTGAAAGTATAGGCGCTTATATACATACCCTGTTCCTTCAGGATTTTCGCTACCATTACGG
>JAFGOL010000145.1 GCA_016926495.1 Oligoflexia bacterium | reverse complement strand
GATGTAACAGCTATTGCTCGTATTGTATTATTCCTTACGTAAGGGGCAGGGAAAGCAGCAGGAGTATTGATGACGTGGTACGCGAGGTAACTGAACTTGAAAAAAACGGTATAAAGGAAGTTGTGATATCAGGAATTAATCTTGGCAGTTACAGGTACGGGGTTGAAAACCTTCTTGAGACGCTCCTGGAAAAAACGGGCAAGTGCCGCTTCAGATTATCGAGCCTGAGACCTTCCGGCATCACCAATGATATTATAAAACTTCTGAAAAATACAAGGGTTTGCCCGCACCTGCATATTTCCCTGCAAAGCGGTTCGGACAGGATACTTAAGCTAATGAACCGGCATGATTATTCGGGGGACGATTTTGTCAGGATCACCGAAAAAATAAACCACGGGCTTTCCGGCAGAATGCCTTTTATCGCAGCGGACGTGATAGCGGGTTTTCCGGGCGAAAGCGATGCGGATTTTAATGAAACGGTAAAAGTTCTGGGATCTTCCCGTATTAACAGGCTGCATGTTTTCGCATTCAGCCCAAGGCCCGGCACAAGGGCGTTCGATATGAGATTATGCGATTCATCAACTGTGAACAGGCGGAAAAAGGTCCTGCTTGAATTTTCGGATCGTGTCTATTCAGGTTCGGTGCGAAACATGAACGGCAGGGATGTCGAGGTTTTGTGGGAGGCGGACGGCAGGGGAATTACAGAAAACTATTTTGAGGCGATCACTGACGGTACGTTTAAGCCGGCTATAAATACCGTTAGCAGGTGCAGGGTTACGGGAATTAATTATGAAAAAATGCAAATAGTCTGTTCATTAATCAACTGATACCGGGCGGTTTGAATTTGACTCTTTTTTACTATTGGAATTTAAATTTGTTCCGCATGGTGCTAAAATAATAGTTAAGTACAGGAACATATTGATATGATTATGGTTTTTTTAGGCCTTGTCGGCGGGTTAGGGCTTTTTGTATACGGTTTGAACAAAACCGGAAAGGCATTGCAGCAGGTTACGTCTTTCAGGTTCAGGAACCAGATAGAAAAATTAACAAAAAACGTGTTTCTAAGCACGTTACTAGGAATATCGGTAACCGCTATAGTACAGTCCAGCAGTGCCACTACCGTACTGCTGGTCAGTTTTATAAACGCAGGGCTTATTTCACTTACAAGATGTATAGGCGTAATATTCGGCGCGAACATAGGCACGACCCTGACTGTGCAGATAATATCGTTAAATGTTGAACAGTATACGATCCCCGCAATTGGAATAGGTGTTTTTCTCAGCATGATGTCCAGGCGTAACAGCATTGTAACTCTTGGTAAAATAATACTGGGGTTCGGGCTGATATTCCTCGGGCTTTCGGTTATGAAAAATGCCGTGTCTCCGCTTTCGGAATCGGATATTTTTAAGAATTTCATTTCCGATTTTTCGACTTACAGCTTCAAGGGAATATTTCTGGGGTTTTTGATCAGTACGGTGATTACGGCAATAATGCAGGCAAGCGGAGCTACGCTGGGTATTGTTATAGCCCTCGCTTCGGTCGGAGTTATTACCGATATACGGGTAGCGATACCGCTTATACTGGGGTCAAAGGTCGGTACATGCATTACCGCGTTTCTGGCCAGCATCAACAGCAACAGGGATTCCAAAAGGGTTGCGCTCGGGCATTTTATTTTCAACCTGGCAAGTACCGCGATCACCCTCGCTTTTCTGGGTTATCTCGTGGATTTTGTGACGTGGACTTCGGCGGACATAAGCAGGCAGATAGCCAACGCGCATACTGCGATAAGCGTTTTTACGACCCTGCTTCTGTTCCCTTTTGTGAAGCAGTATGTAATGCTGATTGAATTTATAATACCTATAAAAAAAGACGAGGAAAGCAGGCAGAACTTTTTTGATCTCAATCTCCTGGATACGCCTTCCATTGCCATAAGCTCGGTACGCAAGGCCCTGGTTAAAATGGGAGGTATTACAAGGGCAATGGTCAGGATTTCATGTGACGGTTTTGTCAACAACTCGCTTGAAATAATGCGGAATATTTCCAGGCTTGAGGCCCGTGTGGACAAGTTGCAGCAGGAGATATCGGACTTTATCATGGAGATTTCAAAGGCAGAGCTCTCCGGTTATCAGGCTTTTGTTATAAATTCATACAGGGAGATAACGGATGATTTTGAAAGGATAGGCGACCATGTTGAAGGCATGGTGGAAAGCATAGTCAGGGCAAAGCATGAGTCCTGCTGCTTTACGTCAAGCAATATATTTTTGATTAAGAATCTCAGGGACAGCCTTGTTGAACAGTTTAATAATGTGTACAAGGCTCTTAAAGAGGCGGATGTGGGTCTGGCGGAAAACGAGCTCAAGAAGAAGGATTCTGAAAAGGAGACGTACAGAACATTCATAAAAGAACTTAACCGGATGATCATAAATCATAACATCGAACCTACCAAGGGCATGATCATAATTGACATGGTCTACGATATGCAGCGAATAAGCGTACATCTCAAGAGGGTGCTTTACAGTATTATCAGGGTCAACAAGGCCGAGCAGGACGCCAGGGCGGAAACCAACAGGGAAATTGACGAAAGGCTGAGCAGTGAATACATAATATGATAAGATCAGGACTTCTCCTGACAGATTAAGTATCAGAGTTTATGCAGGAACTTATACACTTCCGGGTGAGTATTTTAAATACGCTGTGCTCGCGCGTACTGCTTCTAAGCTAAAATAAGATTATTTAATACGGCGTGTCTTTTCCTGAAGCCACGCCGCCTAAAATAATCTAATATTTTATGCTTCGGCGTGCGTACGCTTGCACGGCCGCTAATTATTTAAAATACTCACCCGGAAGTGTATAAGTTCACTCATTAAACCCATGGACTTAATTTATTTTGGCATAGAATCTGTTGACACTGTCTGCTTATAACTATATTTTTGTTTACGTCATGGGAATAAGGGGTGATATTCTTTTTCTATTCTTTCTTTTTATGTCTGTATTTTCATTGTCGGCACAGGACCTTTTTGAAAGCTCACTGGCTGAGGGTGACACGGATTTCGGTAAATCACCGGGAATAAATTTTGAAATACCGGGTTACGTAAGGACCAACGTTTATACGGGTGAGAACGCGGACTCAGGGCGTTTTGAATTTAAACAGGCCCAGGCTGAATTTGCCCTGCAGCCCCGTTTCAGGGATAAGGATTACGGCAGTGCGTTTGCCGATATCAGGATCAATAATACTTACGGTAATGTAGTAGACTTACACGAGGCGTATATTGACGCATATGCCGGTAATTTCAATATTAAGGCAGGAAAACAGGTGGTTGTATGGGGTAAGGCCGACGGTATTAATCCCACAAATGTAATTACGCCCCAGAACATGTCGGTTTTTTCTCCAAACGAAGATGATTCAAGGGACGCAAATGTTCTCATAAGAAGCTTTTATAATTTTAATCCGTTCAGGCTTGAATTTATATGGGTGCCCGTGTACGGTGCCACGACGTTACCCGAGTTCAGCCTGCCGTCTTCAATTGTTTTTGCCGATTTATCATATCCGGATAATTCCGTTTCCAACAGCAGCGCGGCCCTTAAGTTTTCGTATGAAGCAGCTTCGATAGACGCTTCCATATCGTATTATGACGGGTGGTCTGTTACGCCGGGATTTGATTATGCGGGCATGCAGGGAACGGATGTTGTAGTAAGCCTGTGTTCATACAGGACCAGATCGATTGGAGCCGATTTTTCAAGCTCCGTGTTTTCCCCGTTCGGGCTCAGGGGTGAAGTTGCATACAAAAGGCCTGATCATCCGGGGTTTAATGAATACACTCCAAAGCCGGAGTTATATTATATACTCGGAGTTGACAGGGAATTTATAGACGGGCGCTTATCCGTAATACTTCAGTACATAGGTAAACACGTATTTAGCTGGGGTTTGCCCTCGTCAGGAACAGCGCCGGAACAGATCGTGTTAAGCCAGGTTTTTCAGAAAAACATGCTTATATCCGGTCAGCAGGAAAAATGGTCTCACAGCGCGTCGCTGAGACCGGCGTACTCCATGCTGAATGAAATACTGAAGGCTGAAGCGCTTGTAATGATCAATTTTTCCACGAAAGAACTTTTATTGAAGTCCAAGCTGACCTACAGTATTTCGGACATGTTAAGCACGGCTGTGGGTGTAGATTATTACTACGGTACGGACAATACACTGTTTGATCTTATCGGTAAATACAAAAGCGCGGTATATGCTGAATTGAAATTATATTTTATGTAAAGGACGGGTTATGATCAGAAAAATAAAGGATTTCAGCATTAAACACCCGGGGATAGTGATAATATCGTTTATTCTTGTAACGGTGCTGTTTGGTATTAACCTTCCACGAAACGAATTTGATCCCAATATGAAAAACCAGCTTCCGGTAGATATGCCCGCAAGGATCAAGCTTGACAAGGTAGAGGAAATTTTCGGTGGAATGGATATGGCAATGATAGTTGTTTCATCTGATGACATACTTACTCCCGAAACACTTGTCAGGATAAAAAACATTTCAAAGGGCCTTGCAAGGGTCCGTGGTGTTGACAAGGTGCTTTCCCTTTTTGATTTGAAAGACATTAAGGGTATCGACGGAGCAATGGTTGTTGAACCCGCGGTTGACAGGATACCCCGGAATCCGGCGCAGAAGCAGAAACTGAAGGAAAGGCTGAAGAATAATGATATCGTATACAAAAGTATTGTTTCGGAAGATTTTACGGCTACAGTTATTATAGCCATGCTGGAAACCGATGTTGACGATACAAAGGTCTCTGACAGTATTGCCGACGTAGTGGATAGATATCCCGGTAAAGAGAAGATTTCTTATGGCGGCCTGCTGTTTACCCGTGTTGCAGTGGGAAACGATATGCGTAAGGATATTAAAGTACTTCTTCCCCTGGGCTTGCTTGTCATGCTTATTTTTCTTTTTGTGTGCTTCAGGCAGTTAAGGGGAGTAATACTCCCTTTTGTGGTTGTAGTTATGGCAATCATAGTATCAATGGGCCTGCTGCCGGTTTTGGGATGGAAGATACAGATTGTTACAATACTGCTTCCCATAATTCTTATTGCCGTTGCGAATGACTACGGCATACATCTTATAAGCAAATACCAGGAGTTCAATGTAGAAGGTAACACGCATACAAACAGGGAGATAGCACGGGACATACTGGACAGCATGGGAAAGCCTATTGTGGCGACAGGACTTACAACAATGGCGGGGCTTCTATGCCTGTATTCCCATATCATCGTACCTGCAAAACAACTTGCGATTTTGTCGGCTATCGGTATTTTTTACGCGCTGGCCGCGAGCCTTATGTTTATACCGGCAATAGTATCCGTGATTCCCAAAGGCAGACCGGTAATTAAAACAGGCTTAGGCAAGGCGAGTATTATAGAAAAACTTCTGTATCTTAATGCAAGGTGGGTTTCCGGTCATCCGCGGTTGATAATAATATCGGCGTTATTTATTGTGGTTATTGTTTCTTTCGGTATCCGTTACGTTGTTGTGGATACCAATCCCGAGAATTATTACACTGAAAAGTCCCCGATAGTAGAGGTGTCGCGTATTATTAACAGTAAACTGGGCGGCGTTAATGTGCTTACAGTGGTGGCCGGGGGAGACATAAAAGACCCTTCGACTTTAAAACAGATCGATGACCTTGAAAATGAATTCAAGGAAATGCCGGATATCGGTAATACTACCTCCCTGGCTAGGGTTATCAGGCAGATGAGCCGCGCCATTAACGACAAGGGTGATAAGTATTATGACAAAATACCGGATACACGCGAGGCTGTGGCCCAGTACCTTGAACTGTACAGCATGAGCGGAGACCCCGAGGATTTTGAAAAGCTGGTAGATTTTCCGTATCAGCACTCGCAGGTTACCGCCAGGATTACCAGTTTGAGCAGCGGCAAAATAAAGTCTGTCGTAAACCGGGTTGAAGATATTATTAAGGACAAGCCGCTTTTTACCATGGTCAGCGGATTTTCGACAATCTTCTCACAACTGGTAGAGGAAGTGGTGTGGGGCCAGGTATCATCTTTGGCGTTATCGTTATTGGTAATAACAGTGTTCATGATTATACTCTTCAGGTCTTTTGTTGCCGGTCTTATGGGAATGATACCACTTGCGCTCGCGCTGGTTTTGCTTTTCGGGCTTATGGGTTACCTCGGTATTGAGTTGAATATTGCAACCGCGCTGCTTTCGTCCATAATGATAGGCGTGGGAATTGATTATACCATTCACTTTTTGTGGAGATACAGGGAGGAAAGGGCGCTTGGCAGGGATTATGCTGACGCGGCAATGCATACCCTTCAGACTTCCGGAAGGGGTATTATCTTTAACGCTCTTTCGGTTATAGTCGGTTTCGTATTATTACTGGTATCAAATTTTCTGCCTGTTAAATTTTTCGGGTTTCTTGTAGTGGTTTCAATAAGCACGTGCCTGCTTGCAGCGCTGATTTTGCTGCCTGCCGTCTGCATAGTTTTTAAACCTGAATTTCTTGAACCCAAACAATAGGAATGGAGGAGTTATGACAATCATCGGTTTATTGCTGGGGCTTTTTATGGTGAACGGATACACGGCTGATGATCCAAAAGTGATTATTGAGAAGGCTCAGGAAGCTACCAGGGTACAGGGAGTTGAGGCTGTAGCTACACTGGTTATAACAGATCCCAAGGGCAGGGAGAGAATACGCCGGACCGCACAGATATCGAAATTAACGGACGGCGGTAAAACCGAGAAAAAGCTTATCAGGTTTTTATCGCCCGCTGATGTCAAGGGTACAGGTTTTTTAATGTTTGATTACGAAAATAAAGACGATGATATGTGGCTTTTCATGCCAGCCCTGCGTAAGACAAGAAGGATAATAAGCAGCGAAAAGTCAAAAAGCTTTATGGGCTCCGAATTTTCGTACGCGGACATGACCTTTCCAAATATTGATGATTTTAAATATAAATTACTCAGTGACGAAACAGTAAATAAGGAACCGTGCCAGGTAATTGAAATTACCCCGGTGAATGATGATAAAGCTGATGAATACGGTTATTCAAAAAAGGTTTCGTATATTGCCCCAAAGGACTATGTAATCAGAAAAGCCGTCTATTATGATTTGGATAAAAGCCTTCACAAGGAAATGATGGTAAACTCGGTAAAGGAAATTGATACCAAAAATCATAAGTACAGGATAACCGGCATGGAAATTGTGAATAAGCAGAACAACAGGAAATCAAAAATGACAGTTGATAAAATAACCTTTTTACCCAATGCCCCGGATAAGTACTTCACAACCGCGTATCTGGAAAAGCAGTAGATTTTTATCAGACGGAGTAGATTTTTATCAGACGGAGCAGTTAATACTATTAGCTATAGTCTGAGCTTTTGTTCAACAAGTGTTTAATTATTATACACATTCAAATCTATATTTCTACTCCGTCTGGGGCTTAAACACAATTAAATCAATATGTTACAGACAAGGCACGGTATTTGCTTTATTTGTTGGTGAAAGAGGTTTTATATGAGGGGGATTTATAAAATGAAGGTTTTGGAAGGTAAAAAGACATTAGGGCTATTAGCCATTGTATTTGTGATTTTTGGAGCTTGTTCCAAAAGTGAATATACACCGTATTCCAGTCAGTTGCCGGAAACCGCCAGCAGAACTGAAGAAAGTGATGTAACGGCTGCTGATTTTGATGTTTTGCTTGCTACTGATACCGGTGCAGTTTCAGTAACAAATCTCTTTAAAAGAACAATTGCGGATTTTTTCTTTTATAATAATTCACACCTTACAGACGCAACACACGAGTGGGGTTTTGTTAATGATTATGATGCGTTTGACGGAGTGGGTGACGGTTATGGCTACGCATCTTTTTTAAAAACCTATTGGGAATATGAAGATCTTTTTGAAGTATACGGAGTTCTTGAGGACGACTTTGACTTTCCTCTTGTAAGCCCTGCTCCCATGGATGTAGGTTATATACGAAATATAAGAGTTGAATTTGCATTTGATCTTGACGAGGAAAGGGGAGTTATTGAATCTGACAGGGCAATGCTTGTTCTTAATGTTGAAACCTATAACGAAAACTTTTACGCAAAGTTCAGCTACAGCATGATTTCTCTCAAGGCTACGGGTAATGATGTTGATGTAACTTTTGCCGATAATTGCGGAAAGATATTTTTTCACGGAACGTTACATCCGGCATCACAGACTATGGATAATATTAAAATAACATATAAAAATTCAAAGTCTGCGTATGTAGACGGTGCATGTTATTACTCAGGCAATCTTCCAAAGTATATGTATAAATCAACAAGAATACCTAATATGCTGCCCTCGTTTATAGATACTTCAGGTGTGAACGGCGAGTTGTTTCAAAGTTTAGATCTGGTATTGCACGAGGAAGTTAACTGATAACAGAGAGGAAATTAAAAATCGTCGCTTACTGACGGCATGGATTTGTTCCAGAGTTTTTCAAATTCAGTTACGGATTTGCTCAGTTCGTTCTCCTTGTCCAGCAAACTGCCCATGAATATAATGCTGTTTGTAAATACATTGCAGTTTTTTGTATTTTTTATAGCCGCTTTTTCGGCCTTTTCCTTTTTGCTTTTCAAAATATTAATTCTTTGCCTGTTTGTACCCGCGCTTTCCAGCAAAATTTCAAGCTGTTCTATGTCCGCGAGCAGATTATTGTTTCTGACTGTGTCAACCTTGGGAGCTGTTTTTGATACCTGATTGTACTTGAGTACTCCCACGCTGTCTCCGCCCTCCAAAAGCCTTACAACAACGGTATTGTCAGTCAGCAAAGGGACCCTTAGTTCCTCGTCAGAATGGGCGGATATGACAATATCGATCCCTTTTACGTTTTTCAGAATATTATGAAGCTCATCCTTAGTAGTGTGCGCGAGCAGTACAATAATATCCGAGTCAGACCTGTTTTGTTTAACAATGGGCTTGAGCTCCTTTACCATATCCTTAAGCTCAAAATTTTTAGTATTAACTTTAACTAAAGACGGAGCAAGAACCCCAAGGATTGTTATTTTGTACCCCGCTCGTTCAAGTTTTATCGCTTTTTGGTATTTATCAGAGCCTGAATTAGTTATTAGAACAGGAAGTTTTTCAGTAATTTTGTTAAAGTGTTTTATACCCATAACAAGGTCAAGTTCGCCCGGTGTAAACGCGTCAATGTTCATTTTTGCAAGTGATTCGGCAATAATTCCGCTGCCTTGTATGATAGCGTCTTTTTCAAACTTGTCAAAATTACTGCTCTGAAAGAATGTATCACCGGCATCCACGTAAATAGCGGCGTCAGTGGTTATCTTGCTTTGTTTTAGCCAGTTCAGCCTTCTAACAACACCGCCTCCCGGATCAACGGCGCAGTTACACGGCAATACGCCTCCCTCGATGTTGTTTGTATAAATAATGGTTAGTTCCGCAGAACCTGCAAGATCGCAAAATAAGAAAGCAAAAAACGTGAAAAATATAAATTTAACCATATCAAATTCTATTCACGAGAACATAAATTGTACAGGAAAAATCAGAGGAAAAATCAGACGAACTAGATTGATTTCCGAAACTATAATTAAGATAGAAGGCTTATAATTAATACAAAATATTGCTGTGCTTTTTAATACATTCATAGAACCTAGATGGAAAGTTAATGACTATTTAAGGTATTTTAAAGTCGAGTGTAAACAATAGTATAACTTTGTGCATTCGTTTATTTGTTATAACACATTTGTTTTAATCATTTGGATTAGGTGGCGACGTAGCGTCATAATTATTCGTTTTCTTAAATGATAATCTGATTTTCAACTCGTCATATTTGAATTTAACCCACGCCGGCTCCCCTATAAAATAAGTTGTGGAATAAGCTTGCTTTTCCTTTCCCTTATCTGACTCAATTAATTCATCG
>JAFGOL010000002.1 GCA_016926495.1 Oligoflexia bacterium | reverse complement strand
GTAAGTATAACTACTTACACTTACACAAATTAATTGTTCTGCAGATATCCTGACATTCTTTCAAGCATCATCTGCTTGAAGTTTTCCGCCGGAATTCTGCTTCTGTATGTTGCGCGTTCATACGCCTCCACGATTTGTCCGTTTGACTCCATCAAACCCGCTGTGTCCAGCGCCCTGTTGGTTCTCCTGTTGTTTCTGTATGCCTCTTCGAATGTTGCCATGATATTCATGCAGTTGTAGGAGATACCTCCCATGCTGTACAGGTTAAGGCAGGTATTATATTTATTCACATCTTTAATATACTTTGTATATGCACGCTCATCGCTTTTATCCCTTGCAAGCTGTTGATCAGCGCTGTACTGAAGGCCCTCGCTTGCCGTTTGCACAAGATAAGGCATGCTGCTGTTGTAAGCATACTCGTTTATCTGCCTGGCGAACGTGTTGTTCTGATTTAAAAGAGTTTCCTGCGCTTTATACGCCTGCTGATCCAGTTTGGCCTGGTTTGAGTAGTAAGCATCAACCTGACCCATTTGCGCCTTGTGATGTTTTTCCTGTGTTTCGTAGTATTGATCATATCCCTGCTGAAGGCGTCTTAACTCCATTGCTTTGTAAAAATCTTCGTAATCGGGATCATATCCTGCATTTGCGTCTACATATGCCGCGCCAAGATTTGAGCAGAATATGCACGCGACAAATAATGCACTTAAAAACCCCATTTTTTTAAGTTTCATGATCTCCTCCACCTGTATTTGCGTGCTGTTTGAAATTATGTTCTGCAAGGAAATCATGCAATGCACATGCCAAGGCTGGCTCGTGTTGTAATATTTAATAAAAGCAAATAGTTACATCAAAAGACGCCCTGACGGCCTGAACGGTTTTTCAAAATAATATATGCAGCTGTCTAATTTTTTTACAAAATACGGTTTATTTGTTATATATGCGGCATGGATATTAAAATAAATATTAATGATAATTTTAGGGTATCTGCCCAAATCGGCAGTCATGTTATAAATACCGACCAGTCTGTTAAAGACGGGGGCGACGATACTGCTCCCACTCCTTTTGAGATTTTTTGCGCGTCTCTGGGCATGTGCGCGGCTCACTATATAAACGCTTTTTGCAGGAAGCGGGACATCCCTTCTGAGCTTGTCGGCATCAGCCAGACTGTTACAAGGAACCCCGATAACAAGCTTGATGTGACGTTTGATCTTAATATATCCTTTGCCGAAAATTTTCCCGAAAAGTACAAAAAGGCGGTTTTAAAGGCCGCTGAGGGCTGTACCATAAAAAAAGTGATAGAGAACAAGCCTGTGTTCAGGGCAAACGTTATATGAAAATACCTTTTACAAAAATGGAAGGTCTGGGCAATGACTATATCTATATAGATCTTGTGGAAAACAGCGATATTGTTATCGACGAATTAAAAGACAGTATCCCCATTATGTGTAACCGCAATTTCGGCATAGGGTCTGACGGCGTGATATTTATTGGTATCGAAAATGACGTGTTGTGCGCGAGAATTTTTAATAGCGACGGCAGTGAAGCAGGTATGTGCGGAAACGGTTTAAGGTGCGTAGCCCGGCTGGCATACGACAGGGGGTATACCGACGGAAAAAGCTTCGGCATATTTTTAAAGGATTCCAACAGGTTCGCGGAAGCCTGGGTCGGTAATGACGAGGTTACGATAAACATGGGTACCGCCGAGACAGGTCCTGCTGAAACGCTGGTTATTGACGGTAAAGGCGTTGAATTTACGCCTGTCGACATAGGGAACCCGCATGCCGTTATTTTTGTGGATAGATATGATGATATTGAAATCATTCATCTGGGACGGGCATTCGAATTTCATAAAAGGTTCCCGGAAAGGACCAATGTGGAATTTGTTAAGGTAGTTGACCGGAACAATATTGAATTGCGCGTATGGGAAAGGGGTGTGGGCGAAACTCTTGCCTGCGGGAGCGGCGCGTGCGCGGGCGGTATTGTCGCCGTTAAAAGCGGTTGCTGTGCGGAAAAGGTCAAAGTATCAATGCCCGGCGGCAGTG
This sequence comes from Oligoflexia bacterium, assembly GCA_016926495.1. Lineage (GTDB taxonomy): Bacteria > Bdellovibrionota > JAFGOL01 > JAFGOL01 > JAFGOL01 > JAFGOL01. The sequence goes on along the minus strand of JAFGOL010000002.1, from coordinate 12,856 downwards.
TGACCGTGGAGATTGACGGGGATGGGTTGGTTAAATTGACAGGTACCGCCAATTATGTTTTCGATGGTTCTTACAGTTTGCCCTGAGTTAAATTTTATTGACTAATAGCTATTTTGGGACTTAAATCGGCACCGTTTTTAATATTCCTGAATCCGGAGAATTTGTTATGGCAGTCGATGATCTTTCAAAACTCGTTTCACTCTGTAAAAGAAGAGGTTTTGTTTTTCAAAGTTCGGAAATATACGGCGGTATCAACAGTTGCTGGGATTACGGCCCGCTCGGTGTTGAATTAAAGCGTAATATTAAGGACCTGTGGTGGAAGGAAATGACATGCAGGTCCGATATCGTGGGTATTGACAGCTCGATATTAATGCATCCGCGGGTGTGGGAGGCATCGGGCCATGTCGAGAACTTCACGGATCCCCTTGTTGATTGCAAAAAATGCAGGCAGAGGTTCAGGGAAGACGCCATAGACGAAAAGGGCAAGTGCCCGGCCTGCGGCGGCGAACTTACGGACGCCCGTTCATTCAATCTTATGTTCAAAACTTTTATGGGACCTGTCGAGGACGCGGCGTCAACGGTTTTTTTACGTCCTGAAACGGCACAGGGAATATATGTGAATTTCCTTAACGTGCAGACAACCATGAGAATGAGGGTGCCGTTCGGTATAGCGCAAATCGGTAAGGCGTTCAGGAATGAAATAACCCCCGGAAATTTTATATTCCGTACAAGGGAATTTGAGCAAATGGAGATGCAGTTTTTTGTTAAGCCCGGAGAGGATGACAAGTGGATGGAATACTGGATGAACACCCGCATGGATTTTTACAGGCGGCACGGAATAACGGAAGGCAAGCTAAGGTTTCATCAGCACGGCGAGGGTGAACTCGCGCACTACGCAAAGGTTGCTTATGATATTCAGTATGAATTTCCAATCGGCTGGCAGGAATTTGAGGGTATTCATAACCGCACGGATTTTGATCTTAAAAGACACATGGAGTATTCGGGTAAAAATCTTAATTATACCGATGAAATCAGCGGTGAAAAGTATATACCGTATATTATCGAAACCTCGGCCGGATGCGACAGGTTTTTGCTGGTTTCCCTTGTTGACTCATATTGGGAGGACACGGAAAACGAGAGGATTGTGATGAAATTTCACAAGGACCTTGCGCCGGTTAAGCTTGCGATACTTCCGTTGATGAAAAAGGAGCCTCTGGTCGCTTACGCTAAGGAAATTTACGATAACGTATATAATGAAACCGATTTCAATATGCAGATTGACTTTACTGGATCAATAGGCAAAAGGTACAGGAGACAGGATGAAATAGGAACTCCGTATTGCGTAACTATTGACTTTGAGTCACTGGAGGATAAAAAGGTCACGGTAAGGGACAGGGATTTAATGACTCAGGAAAGGATTCCTGTGGAAAGTTTAGTCAAATATCTAAAGGACAATTTTAGAAATCAAAATTAAGGAGATGTTTTAAAATGAGTAGTAAGAATGTATTTTTCTTTGGTAGTAAGACTGAGGGCGAAGCCGGAAACAAAAATCTTCTTGGCGGCAAGGGAGCTAATCTTGCGGAAATGACGAAGATAGGGTTGCCAGTGCCTCCGGGTTTTACTATTACAACCGAGATGTGTATCGAGTATTACAAACAGGGAAAAAAGATCAGTGATTCACTTCTTAAGGAGATAAGGGAAGCTTTGGCAAAAGTGGAAAAAGATACAGGGAAAAAGTTCGGTGATGCAAATAATCCCCTGCTGGTTTCCGTACGCTCCGGCGCAAGGGTTTCGATGCCGGGGATGATGGATACCGTGTTGAACCTGGGATTGAACGAAAACACCCTGAAAGGACTGATCGGCGCTACAGGTAACGAAAGGTTTGCCTATGACGCCTACAGAAGATTCATCCAGATGTATTCCAACGTCGTTATGGGAATGAACCCTGAAATACTTGAGCATATACTTACGGGCACGAAGGAAAAGAAGGGCGTAAAAAATGATACGGAGCTTACGGCTGCCGATCTTAAGCAGATGGTCGCTGATTTCAAGGCGAAGTACAGGGAAAAAATGAAAAGCGATTTTCCCGAAGACCCAATGCAGCAACTTATCGGAGCTATTTCGGCCGTTTTCGGTTCATGGAATAATGAAAGGGCATGCATATACAGAAGGATGCACGGATTTTCGGACGACTGGGGAACAGCCGTAAACGTCCAGGCCATGGTCTTCGGAAATATGGGCGAGGATTGTGCGACAGGAGTTGCCTTTACAAGAAACCCGTCTACCGGCGAGAATAAATATTACGGCGAGTTTTTGATTAACGCCCAGGGTGAGGACGTCGTTGCCGGCATCAGAACCCCCCAGCCTGTTAATAAAGACAGTGTCGATCCGGATAATCCCCTTCCTTCAATGGAAGAGGTAATGCCGGCGGTATACAAGCAGCTTGCGAATGTTTTTGATATCCTGGAAAAGCATTACAAGGATATGCAGGACATAGAATTTACGGTGGAAAAAAACAAGTTATACATGTTGCAGACAAGAAACGGAAAAAGGACGGCAATGGCCGCTGTGAAAATCGCTTGCGACATGCTTAATGAGAAACTTATAAATGAAAAGGAGGCTGTGCTCAGGGTTGCTCCCGAGCAGGTCGACCAGTTGCTGCACCCCATGATAGACCCCAAGGCGTCTAAGACGCTTATTGCCAAGGGACTTCCCGCTTCACCCGGCGCTGCCACGGGCCAGATCGTTTTTACGGCACAGGACGCCGACGAATGGGCTTCGGCAGGCAAAAAAGTTATCCTGGTAAGGCACGAAACAAGTCCTGAGGATATCAAGGGCATGGTTGCCGCACAGGGAATTCTTACAGCGCTCGGAGGCATGACTTCCCACGCTGCCGTTGTCGCAAGGGGCATGGGTAAATGCTGTGTAGCCGGTTGCGGCCAGATTAAATTGAGCGGAAAAACCATGAGCGTTTCTGGCAAAACATACAAAGAGGGCGATATTATCACCCTTAACGGCTCAAACGGGGAAGTTTACGACGGTAACGTTGGAAAAATAACGCCCGAGCTCAGCGGGGATTTCGGCAAAATTATGGACCTTGCGGATAAATACAGGAAACTCAAAGTAAGGACAAACGCTGATACTCCCCACGACAGCAGTGTCGCAAGGAAGTTCGGAGCAGAAGGTATTGGCCTTTGCAGGACAGAGCACATGTTTTTTGAGGGTGACAGGGTTGTAGCGGTAAGGGAAATGATACTGTCTTCAAGCCTGGAAGAGAGGGAAAAGGCCCTTGCAAAGCTTGAGCCCATGCAGAAACAGGATTTTGTCGGTATTTTCAGGGAGATGAAGGGGCTTCCCGTGACAATAAGGCTTCTTGATCCCCCGTTGCATGAGTTTTTACCTCATACGGACGCTGAGCTGGAAGAAGTAGCAAGGAACATGGACGTGCCTATTGATATGCTTAAAAGCAAGTCCGCTTCCCTGCACGAATTTAACCCGATGCTGGGTCACAGGGGATGCAGGCTCGGCATTAGCTATCCCGAAATATACAAAATGCAGGTGAGGGCGATAATAGAAGCCGCTTGCGAACTTGTGAAAAATGAAAAGATGGAAATAGTACCCGAGATAATGATACCGCTTGTAGGCAAAAAAGAAGAGCTTGCCATTATCAAGGAATATTCCGAGGCTGAAATTAAAAAGACCATGGATAAAAACGGCGTTAATCTTAAGTACATGATAGGGACAATGATAGAGCTTCCGCGTGCTGCTATAACATCCGACAGAATAGCCGAAGAAGCTGAATTTTTCTCGTTCGGTACAAACGATCTTACTCAAACCACTATGGGGCTCAGCAGGGATGATTCAGGCAATTTTCTGCCGGACTACGTCAATAAAAAGATTTATTCGGTAGATCCTTTTGTAAGTATAGATCAGGAAGGCGTGGGTGAACTTATGAAGATCAGCATCGAGAAAGGAAGAAAAACAAGGAAAAACATAAAGCTGGGTATTTGCGGAGAACACGGAGGCGAGCCTCAGAGCGTGATCTTCTGCCACAAACTCGGACTTGATTATGTAAGTTGTTCTCCTTACAGGGTGCCTGTAGCAAGGCTTGCGGCTGCTCATGCCAATTTGATGAGTTAATATCTGATTTTTTTACAAATACAGGGGGTGTTACAGGTTCACCCTCTGTATTTGCCAGATAGTTTTTTGGCACTGCGGGTTTTTTTAAAAAAGAAACCTTTGCACTGAAATATCAGTATGTTAATATTTCTTTATGAATTCAACAAGGATATGACTATTTGTATGTGTAAACTTGTTTACCTGTTTGCGTTGCTTTTTTTGTTTGTAATCCAGCCTGCTTCAGCCATGCCAAAAATTGAAGGTGCCCTTTCTCCCCAGTTGCAGGCGGTTTTTCTGGCCAAGGCCCTGGCATTTTATACAAATTCTTCCCCCCAGGTTACTGTGGCAATAGTGGGGGACGGGAAGGACGTTGCGGCCGAATTGAAAAAAACCATAGGTTTAAGCAAGGTAAAGGAAGTTAGACTTGATGCCAAATTACCGGTAGATAAACCGGATGTTATATTTCTGGTCGATTCTTCAAAATTATCCGAGGTTACAACCTATACTTCACAGAAAAGAATATTGAGTTCAACGTCAATGCCGGAATTGGTTGAAAAGGGAATAAGCCTGAGTTTTGGAGTAGTGGGGGGAAAACCGAGGATTATTTTGAATAAGGGCGCCTCAGAAATGGAAAATGTAAGGTGGAATCCGGTTTTATTAAATAATCCCCTTATTATTATAGCGGATACAAAATAGGAGAATTACGTATGACATTTAAGCGAATCCCGTTTCTTTTGTTTTTTTGTCTTTCGATGAATATTTACGCGGGGATCAGCGGAGGGTTGCCCAAACCCATCCAGGCCGTATTGCTATCCAAGACATTGCAGTTTTATACAAATTCCTCACCCCAGCTTACTATTTATGTAGTCGGTGATGACGGTATAGTCGCGGAACTTAAAAAAATAGCAGGTAAGGGAAAAATACTTAAAGTGGAGGCAGGCGCGGGTTTGCCCTCAAGCAAACCTGATGTGGTTTTTCTGGTGGATTCCTCCAAGGTGAACGATGTAATAGGTTATACTAGGACGAACAGGATACTGAGTTGTACGTCGGATCCCGAGCTTGTGAAAAAAGGGATATCACTGGGGCTTGTACAGATGGACGGAAAACCTAAAATAAATTTAAATTCTACGGGTTACGAAAAGGAATCCATAAGGTGGAATCCGAGCCTGCTTAAGCCTGAACTTTCAATGATAACTAAATAGTTTAAAGTAGTTATTGTATTAATTCAGTTTGGATTATATAAAATAAATCGATGAAGGCTTTCAGGATAACTTTTCTTTTAATATTGCTTAGTTATTCTTTAAAATTGTCCGGGTTGGATACAATAACTCTGAGCAATAAAGCTGATGAATACAACATCGGCGCTTACATGGAGTTATATAAAGATAAGACCGGAACGCTCGGAATAGCCGAAGTTTCTTCCGAATCTTTTTCCGGAAATTTTAAGAAATATAAACAGGATGTGCCCACCCTGGGTTTTACAGAGTCCGTATTCTGGGTCCGTTTTAAAGTCGTGAACGCCTCGTTGCAGCAGTGGGAATGGATGCTCCGGCTTTCCAATCCGTCCATGGACCTTATAGAACTTTATACTATGGAAGCTGAAGCCGGAAAGTACTCGGTGATTCACGCCGGGGACAGATTTAAATTTTCCAAAAAAGTTGTCAGCCATACTGACTTTATATTTCCGCTGATCCTGATTGATCCTGTAGGCGAATCGGTTTTTTATATGAAATTAAAAACAGACAATGCCATGATCATACCCTTGTATTTGTCTAACGCGAAGTTATTTGCGATCAAGGAAAGGAAACAGCAACTTGCTTTCGGAATATATTACGGAATTCTGCTGGTTATGCTGCTGTACAACTTTTTTATTTTTCTTACACTGAAGGATAAAAGCTACCTGTATTATGTTGTATATACGGCCACGGTATGTCTTTTCCAGATGTCGATCAACGGTTACGGTTTTGAGTTTATATGGCCGGCGTACCCCGGAATACAGAGTATTTTTATTCCGTTTATAACCGGTATCCTGAGTATTAACGGGTTGAGGTTTGCCAATAATTTCCTGATGGCAAAAACACTGGCCCCCCATTCGTTCTTATTGAACAGAATAATAATAATAACCGGAGCCTTGCTTTCATTGGCGTCTTTTGTGATCCCTGTATCGCTGTCAAGCAGGCTTGCCCTTATTCAACTTATATTTTTCAGCCTTGGAATATTTATTCTGGCCCTGAGCGTTATTCTTACAAGGTACGCGCCCGCGAGATTTTTTCTTATAGCGTGGGGGTTTTTCCTGATAGGCGTTATTACATTCAGCCTCAAGGAATTCGGTATACTTCCCAGTAATTTTATTTTTGACTATACAATGCAGATAGGTTCGGGACTTGAGGTTGTATTGCTTGCCATGGCGCTGGCGTACAGGATAAACCTCATAAGGAAGGAAAAAGACGAAGCACAGGCCGAGGCAATAGCCAACCACCAGATGGCAATCAATAACATGTTCAAGGTTGACAAGCTTAAAAACGAGTTTCTGGCAAATACGTCACACGAACTCAGAACGCCCCTTAACGGTATTATCGGCATTGTTGAATCCATGCTGGACGGGGCACTGGGAGTAATGAGCGATATTCAGAAAAAGAACCTTGCGATGGTGGCGTCCAGCGCCAGAAGGCTGTTTCATATGGTAAGCGGGCTTCTGGATTTTTCAAAACTTAAAAACAGTGATTTGAATCTTCAGCAGAGGACAATAGATCTTAAGCAGATCGTCGAACTTGTGTCCGCGCTTTGCAAACCGCTGGTCGGCAGCAAGCAACTTGAGATTGTTAATAATATAAACGACGGTATTCCTTTTGTATACGCGGACGAAAACAGGCTCCAGCAGATTATTTATAATCTTCTCGGTAATGCCATTAAATTTACGGAAAAGGGAACCATTAAAATAAGCGCCGTTGAGCATAATACTTTCATAGAAGTGTTTGTTACTGACACGGGTATCGGGATTCCGCCCGACAAACTTGAAGATATATTCAAATCCTTTGAACAGGTTGATGCTTCCACTTCTCGTGTTTACGGAGGTACGGGCCTGGGCCTTTCAATAACGAAGCAGCTTGTGGAATTGCATGGAGGGATCATCAGGGTTGAATCCGTTTTCGGGCAGGGATCGACTTTTATTTTCTCCCTTCCCAAAAGTACGGAAACAGAGGCTAAGAATACTTCACAGACATACATTGAAACAGAGATCCTTAAAGACGGCATGATGGTTGATCTGCCGGTGATGCACACTGAGCAATCCTCCAAGTCAAAGCATTTCAAGGTGCTCGCGGTGGATGACGAGGAAATTAATCTGCAGGTATTGCTTAACCAGCTTACCATTGCCGGTTACGACGTGGTAATCGCGTCATCCGGGACTACAGCGCTGGAAATTATGGAATCTGGTTTTAAGCCCGATATAGCGATAGTCGATATTATGATGCCCAGGATGACGGGGTATGAGCTTTGCAAAAGGATCAGAGATACCTATGACGCCGTTGAACTCCCGGTTATAATGCTTACGGCTAAGAACCAGGTTTCTGATCTTGTTGAGGGACTTGCCTCCGGCGCGAATGATTATATTACAAAACCGTTTTCAAAAAATGAACTCCTCGCGAGGATAAAAACGCATGTTAATCTTTCCCAGTCCGAAAAAGACAGGATCAACATGCAAAAGCAGATATTCCATTCCAGCAAACTGGCGTCTATAGGCACCCTGGCGGCAGGGGTCGCGCACGAAGTCAACAACCCCCTGACTATTATTTCAGGCTGTACCGAGATGATCCAGGACGCGTGCAACAGTAATGATTTTGATTCGTTACCCCAGCTTACCGAACAGATAAACAACTCCATTGAAAGGATTACTAATATTGTCAAGGGGCTTCGTACTTACGCGCGCACAGACAGCGATGAGTTCGATATGTTCGATATTCACAGGCTTATTATGGAATGCAAAGGGCTGGTCGACTATATTTACAGAAAGGCAGGGGTTGAAATCAGGGAGGAACTGAACGCAGGGGACACCATCTTATGGGGCAATGCCGGGCGCTTTCAGCAGGTACTGATGAACCTGCTTTCCAACGCGAAGGACGCCATTGAGTCAAATAAAGGCGGTGTTATAAGCGTTACCACGGAAAATATAGACGATCACCTGGTTCTCAGGATTAAAGATACAGGATGCGGCATACCTGAAGATCAGAGGGAAAAGATTTTTGATACGTTTTATACGACAAAACCCCCGGGCAAGGGAACCGGGCTGGGTCTGGGTATTGTACATTCAATACTGGAGGCAATGGGAGGAAATATCAGCGTGGAATCAAAGGTCGGCGAAGGCACTACCTTTATTCTGAAAGTACCTGTCAGGGTCAGGAACCTTTTGACAAGCGGGCTTGAAGAAAAAAATGCTTCGGATGAAAAGGAGCGCGTGGAAGATATCAGGATGGAAGGTACCGTATTGATCGTGGATGATGATGAGAGCATCAGGAGGCTGCTGAACAAGCTTCTTTCCAAGATAGGGTTTACGGTTGAAGAAGCCGGGGACGGCGAGGCCGGGCTTGAAAAAATAGAGTCGAATTTTTATAATTTCGTGATTACCGATATCAGCATGCCCAAAATGAGCGGTTATGAAATGATAAAAAAGGTCAGGGAAAAAGTGCATGTTCCCCCGAAAATCATTGTAATAACCGGAGGAATGTTTGACAAGGTCAGTGACGGGACCGACTCGGTTGATATTGTTGAAGTCGTTGACGGATATATATTCAAGCCCTTTTCGATCAGGGAGATAAGGAATCTTTTTGCCGAGTTAATAAAGACTACCTTGTAAGGTATAAAGTAATTTCCGGAACATACGTGATGATCATGAGGCAGGTCAGCAGGATCAGCAGATAGGGAATACTGGCCTTGTAAAGGTCCACGACAGGTTTTTTAAACCTGAAACTGGCTATGAAAAGGTTCAATCCCACGGGCGGCGTGGAATAACCTATTTCAAGGTTTGTAAGGAATATGACACCAAGATGAAGAGGATGAACACCGAATTCGTGCGCGATGGGCACTATCAACGGAACAACGACCAGTATGGCGGAGAATATGTCCATCATGCAACCGACTACCAGCAGAAAAATGTTGAGCAGCATTAAGAACACGAGTCTGCTTGATACCAGTTCTTTCATTACACCCACAAGATACTGGGGGATCTCCTCCTCTATCAGGTAATTGGTAAACGCGAGCGCCATACCGATAATAATTATTATTCCTCCCACCAGTATCGAAGCCTCCTTGATTATTCCGGGGAGGTCTTTTTTAAAGGATATATCCCTGTAGCATACCGTTTCCACGATAAGGATGTAAAACGCGGTTATCGCGGCAGCTTCGCTGGCAGTGAAAAAGCCGCTGTAAATTCCGGTCAGAACTATGATCGGCAGTGGGATTTCCCATTTTGCCTCTTTAATTGCTTTAACAAGTTTCACGGCGGAAAATTTGTGTTTTTCGGAATCGGATTTAATTCCTTTTATTACACCGTATATGGACAGGGCTATTATCAGCAGTATGCCGGGCAGCAGGGCCGCGACAAAGAGTTTGTCCACTGTAATGGCGATCCCGTCCGTTAGTCCCGAATAAGCGGAGCCTGCAATGATCGCGTATAGTATAAGGGGCAGGCTCGGAGGAAACAGCAGGCCAAGGCTTCCGGTTGTGGTGAGCAGGCCCACAGAAAATTTTTCATTGTATTTTTCTTTTACAAGCACGGGTAACAGGAGTCCGCCCATGGCAACGATCGTTACTCCCGAAGCGCCGGTGAAGGCCGTAAAAAACGCACAGGTAACAAGAGATACAATTGCGAGTCCTCCGGGCAGCCAGCCTATTAACGCCCGGCTCAGCCTGATTATTCTTCCGGGTGTGCCGCTTTCAGCCATCAGGTAGCCTGCGAACGTAAAAAGAGGTATTGCCATCAGTACGGGGTTGGTTGCTATTTTATATACCTCGATAAAAAGTCCCGACAGATATTCATCAGCGACGAAATAGCCCAGCATTGTAGCCGCCCCCATGATCATGAACAGGGGCACGCCCAGCAGGGCGAAAATTACAAGAAGAACTATGGCCGCAACGGTCATGATTTTTCTTCCTCCAGCTCGGCATTGGTAATTGAATGAACAAGGAGCCTTAGCGTTATTACAAACAGGGATACAGGAACAATGATAAAAACAATCCATGTCGGAATATTCAGAAACGCGGTCATGTTACTGTCCATTTCAGTGATTAGAAATTCCACCGAAGCCTTAAAGAGCAGGGCCGATATAACGAGGGAAATGAAGTTAACGACCCGTTTTCTTATCATTTTCAGCCTGTCGTTTGTAAGCAATTTAGAGAATATGTCTATGTTTATGTGTCTCGATCTTCGCGTGGCCAGGCTTGCCCCTGTAAATCCCACCCATAAAACCAGCGCGCGTACAAAAACGTCGGCCCATTCCACGCCGGTATTAAACGCGTTTCTTAAAAAAACCTGCATGCTGCCCAGAAATATCATAAGTACAAAACTGGCAATAAGAACGGCATTCTCTAACCTGGCGATTAACGCTTCAGTTTTTATCAGATTTCTTTGCAGCTTTGTCATTATTTACAACCGTTCTGAACTCTTCTCTGTATTTTAGAACTTCCTCCAGCAGCTTTTTGGAATAAAGCTTACCCGCAAGAGCGTTCCATACCTTTTTGCTGATTTCCTCAAACTTAACGTAATCGTCTTTATTGAGATCAACAAAGGTGATCTTGTTTTTTTTCAGGGTTTCGTAACTCTTTTCGTTATCTTTCCTTGAAGCCTTAATAAGATTTTGACAGAATTTCCAGAAGCTGTCTTTAAGCAGTTTTTGTTCATCAGGCTTAAGCTTGTCGAATTTTTTCTTGCTCATAAGGACAGCCCCTGTCGCGTTTGTCAGCTTTAACGTTGTCATATATTTGGTTTTGGTAAACCATTGCATGGCTATCGCAGCAAGAGGAGAAACATAAAAAGCATTTATGAGTCCGGTTTGAAGCGAGGTGTAAACATCGGTAAGCGGCATGGGGTAAGGCACTATTTTGAGTTGGCAGAAAAGTTCCCTGGCAAGGGGATCTCCTTCCCATGCCCACATTTTGATACCCTCAAGAGCTTTAAGGGAATCAAGCTTTGTGTTCGAGAAAAGGTTTACAAAACCAACTTCCGCCCACCCCAGCAATATATATCCTTTTTTTGCAAACTGCTGTTCGAAATGTGTTTTGAGTTTCCCTGTTACATAGTCGGTTTCCTCGTAAGAGGAAAACAGAAGAGGCAGTTCCAGCACCCTCAATTCCGGAAGTATCTGACCCAAGCCGTTGCCCGTAAATCCCGCGCTGTGTATTTTTCCGATTTTCATTTTACGGATAACGTCAAACTCATCCCCGCTTATACCGCTGGGGTAAATTTTGAGTTCAAGTTTATCCCTGGAGTCCTTGATCAGTTGCTCGTTATATTCCTTGAGCATGTTTACCCACGTGGAACCTTCGGGAGCAAGTACGGCAAATTTGATGTATGTTTTCGCGTTAAGTACACCTGAAAAACACAGGCACATTAATAATAATCTTACGGGCATTGAACAGGACCTCCTCATTCGTTATCTTCCTCGTCATCATCCATATCAATAAACATCAGGGCTGTCTCTTTTCTTATAAAATCAGCCCTGTTTTTTACGGCGATATTGATGAGTACTACATTATCATTGATCCTGTAATCGGCTTTGTCAATCTCATCAAACAGGGTGTTGAAAAGAATTTTGTCCTGAACGGCAGGGGAACAGTATTGCGCGTACAGCATCTGTACTACCAGAAAACTCCGCTTACCGGACGTTAAGGCTTCTTCCATAAGCTTTACTCCAAGGTCCGGTTTTCCTCCGAGCATTCTCGGCATTGCGCATTCAAGAGTGCCTTTCAGTGCCAGCGGAGCGCCGTAGAAAAAATCCTTTTCAAGCTCTATCATTCTGTCCGTAAGGATTTTAATTTGCGGAAGCTTTGATACAATATCAGGTGATGTCCTGTTAAAATTCAGAAGCAGCGACCAGTTGAAAATCGTCCAGAACAGGGCCTCCTTGTCTCTGATGCCTTTTGCACTTGATTCCAGCGAAGAAATATCGTTGTTTTCAATATCAGCCACCGCCTTGCTGCTGTCGTGTTTCAGGGATGCAAGCCCGTAATTAACGCCCCTGGTATAAAATTTAGAAATTCTCTTCTGAAGTTTTTCCTTTTCGGATTTTTTTGTAAGCAGGGCAAGGTCCGTTTCAAGGAAAATAAAGGTATATCCTCCATAGGCCTGCGAAAGCAGTGTGGTAAGGTTTGTATTGTCCGGATTTGCCTTGTGGAAAACCTCAAGCAGTTTCAGGTTTGATTCCAGCCCCTTTCTGGCCAGTATAAGATCATCTTCCTCAAAAAATGCCGAAATGCCTTTCTTCAGGGCATCGGAAGTCAGGTTTACAACCATGCTGGTTGTGCTGCAGGAAATGGTGTATATAAGGAAACTTGACAAAAAGAAACGGAGTTGTTTATAGTTCATACACAGTGGCCCCCAATGAATTATCTAATTATAATTACAGACTTTACTAATATAATCAATATGATAAAATGTTAATAATTCTTAATATTTAAATTTACTTTTTAGGATAATTATGGTATACTTATAATGATGATAATAAAGAATAAAAAGGGGGAAACC
>JAFGOL010000144.1 GCA_016926495.1 Oligoflexia bacterium | reverse complement strand
CCGTAAATTTCAATAACCCTGCCCCTTGGAACTCCGCCCACTCCCAGCGCGACATCAAGCAGCAGCGAGCCGGTTGAAATTACCTCTATGGTCCTATCTATATTTTTTTCATCGCCGAGGCGCATGATAGAACCCTTGCCGTATTGTTTTTCAATTGAAGACAATGCCAAATCCAGTGCTTTCTTTTTTTCCTGAACAGTTAATGAATTAGTAAAAGACATCCCCTTACCCCCTTATGTATTTTCTACATGTTATAGCATGCAGATTTTAATAGTAACAATCAAATTATTACGGACACGATATTTAATATAATACATGCGTAGACACCGGCAAAAACATCATCGGCAACAACACCGATCCCGCCCGGAAGTTTTTCCGAAAGTCTTATCGGAAAAGGCTTCCAGATATCAAAGACCCTGAACAGAATAAAACCTGCCAGCCCCCATAACGCAGAGTGCGGAATCGCGAACATGGTCACGAAAAAACCGCAAACTTCATCAATTACAATATGTTGTGAATCCTTAACCCGGTAAGCCCTGCCTGCCTGATGTGAAACCAGTATGGAAAACAAGGTCAGTATAATCAGTAAAACAAGATAGTTGAACAAAGGGAAGCCCCCCATAAAAAACCATGCCGCGTAAGCACCCAGGGTACCCCACGTTCCGGGGCCAAGGGGTATGTAGCCAAGGCCGAATACGGAGGCAAAAAGTTTTGCAAAAAAATTCTTCATGATTTTACTGTATATACAACTACTGTGCCGGTTTGAAAAGCGCATAAATACGTCTGTAATTGTTTGAAAAATATCTGCTCCGTCTAAACAACAACTTATTGATATTACTGGTAACTGTGTTAAGTTTTACACAAACAGTATTCTGAGGGGGTGTTGATGATTGCAATGATAATAGGCGTTCCGGGCTCAGGAAGGCATACACAGGGCTTAATGCTGACCAAGCACTGGAATATAAACATGCTGTCACTCAGGGACACAATACATAACGAGATAATCAACCGGACGGAGTACGGAAAAATATTCGCCCCGCATCTTAAGGCAGGTGAGGAAATTCCCAACAAGGTGATCTACGATTTATACAACGAGATACTTTCAGACTATGATTTCAGCCAGGACCTTGTTTTCGCGGGTTTTCCGGTCACCCTGGAACAATACCATGATTTGAACAAGACACTCGCGAAACTCAGCAAAAAAATAGACAAGGCAGTACTGCTTGATGTTCCGACTGATGAATCAATAAGAAGGCTTGCGGGACGGCTTTTATGCACAAACTGCGGACTTGAATACCACACGGGATACAAGCCTCCCAAGATCAAGAATACCTGTGATAACTGCGCGCAAAAACTCCGGACATTTGAGGATGACAATCCTGATGTAGCGGCAAAAAGAATAGACTGGTTCAGGGAAGTTTCTGCGTCACTGGTGGAGAAACTTGAAAAGCAGGATATACTGGTAAATATAGACGGCGTTCAGAGCGTTGAAACCATACACAGAAAAATTTCGGAAGAACTCGGGTTTACAGGTCAAGCGTAAAGCCGCTGGACAGCAAAACATCGTTCAGTTTTACCCCGGGCAGCGGGGCCGAATCATGTACAATCCTGATTGTCATAAAAAAACTGAAATTTTCCGTGAGCTTGCTTTCCAGTTTGGGTTTCAGCTTTATAACAAAATTTTTGAAGTGGTTGATAACCGGAATATAGAAAAAATCACAGTAAAAATTAACGTAATCATGCACCTTGTAGTAAAATTCGTCTCTGAAGCTGAGCAGGGTTTCCTTAATTGCCGGGTAATCGATATTGTTTTCCCAGTTATAGTCTGCCACAAGACTGACGCCGTTCCTGATCTTTTCGTTTTTATAGTCATATAAAAAGCCGGCGCCGTTATTCAGCCTGAAATTGACTCTTGTAAACTCATTATGACCTATTGTATTAATATAAATAACGCTCCACCTGCCTATCAGATGATAATCCAGCCTTGATGTCAGTGAAGCGGCATTGCTGACCTTTTCCCTGTTGCTTTCCCTGTAGCTTACGCCTCCGTCAAAATAAACGGAATATTTTTTAAAATTTAAAAAAGTAAGTGAATCAAGATCAAACTGGATAAAGTCGGTATTACCTTTTGCGTATCCCGCGCCCAGGTTAATTTTTGTCGCAAAAGATTTTTCGCCTTTTATTACCTTGTCCGGCGTAGATGTTTTGCGTTAATCTGCGCTCCTGCCTCTGTCGAGGCAAGAAAAAACAAAAATAAAAAAAACAAATTCTTCATCCAGACTTCCTTTCAGTTTGTTATCAATTTACATACTACTGTTAAATATGTTTAAGAATTTCCCTTTCTGAAATATTACCCATTTCAAGAATACTCTGTATAACTCCCATACTTACAACTTTATGATCAGGTACAATTACAGTATCAATTCCCCGCGGGGTTATTCTTCTCATTTTTATATGACTGCCTTTCTGTGAAATCTCTACAAAACCCAATTTTTTTAATGCTGACAATAATTTTCTTGAAGATATATTTCTCAAAGAAGTCATACGGCTACTTTGAATTTTTTTATTTCCGGCTTAATAATAGCCCTGGCAGGAGTATCTTCCAGATATAGTTCAACCGCTTCTTTAAGGTTATTCAATGCTTCTTTTTCCGTTTTCCCCTGGGACGCAACCCCCAATTCCGCGCATTTAGCCACGAATAAATCATCTTCTTTCCAGATAATAGCTGTCAAATTCATAAATTTCCTCTTTCGCCAACTATACTAACATATACGTAAAAAAGACTCTACTTATTATTTCCCTTTCATTTTTACAAGCTCAATGAACCCCGTTGGATTTATGAGCCTGCCGAATTTAACGTCTGTAGCACTTTGCTTCCAGTAAGCGATAATTTTATCCGGTGTTATGTTTGGATCTACCTGATAAGCAAGTGCAGCCAGGCCGGCAAGATACGGCGTGCCCCAGCTCATTCCGCCGTTGCGTTCGTACGTGTAAACATTAATTCCCCTGTGGCTCGCGATCGTCCTGGTTCCGCCCGGGACAAAGATCCTGTCCTTGTCAACTGGTCTTTGCGACAACCACCTGACCCTTTCATAGCTTTCAGGCAAATCAGGGTCAGTGTTGTCTTTAAGTGAGGCAATTCTGTAATCAAAGTCTTTCATGTTACACGTTACAATAAGAATACCCTGTTTTTCAGCCTCTTTTACAGCCTCCTTCCAGAGTTCAGGGTTTTTTACTTCGTCAAACCCGCCGAAGGATATGCTTACAACCCTGATCCTGTCCTTTAACGGTTTGGATTTATTGAGCTGAATTATTTTATTAAGCGCCCCGGCATAATATTTGTTATCACTTTTCCACGCAGGGGTCGTAAAAAAGTACAATTTCGCTTTTGGAGCAACGCCCAGATTTTTTCCTATGGCTATACTCGCGACAGGTGAAGCGTGCATCTGGGGTTCAATTCCGAATAAATCTTCAGCATCATAATAAACAATATTGCCGGTATATTCAACATGCCCGAGGAGCAGGGGCTGATCAATTATGGCTACAGCAACGCCCTGACCGTTAATCCCCTGCCTGTGAAGCGACCTTATCCCAAGCCCCGGATTTTTTCCTGCATCAATAAGCTTTTGGGGATTGAAATTTTCAGGCAGTTTACTTTTGTCAGGGAATACGGTTTCGGTATCAAAAGGCATTTTTGCCAGTAAATCATAATGCTTTCTTAAATCCAGCTTTTCCAGCGAAACACCGGCGTAACCCCAGAAGTCATCAAACTTTAATAAATCATCTTCTCTTTT
>JAFGOL010000143.1 GCA_016926495.1 Oligoflexia bacterium | reverse complement strand
AGGAAAAATTCCACTATTCAGATAAAGCATATAGAGGCTAATTATGACAGGGGTGTAACCGCGGATATTCTGGGTATAGGCGGGATTAATGATTACGGGAAATTCCTGCCCGTGGCAGGCGATACGAAAATTGTTGTCAAAAAGGATTCCAAGATAATTGCGGAAATTCCCGTCAAGGTACAGGACCTTCAGAAGATCAAATACGGTTTCCAGCCCCCGCAGCTTGTGGAGAAACCCAGGTTGCTGTGGTTTGTTGTTAAGGTGGGAAAAGACGAAAAAATTGTACATCCTGACGAGCAGATTAGTGTTTTTGAGGGAGACGACTTTGAAATTGTTAACGCGGTGTATTACCCCAATGTGAAAAGGGAGGATATGCTGGTTAATTTTGTCGGGTATTACGGGGGGACCAGGTACGGTGTTGAAGACGATATAGGGATCCGTTTTCAGGTAAACGGTAATCTGCTTGAGCGTTTCGCGCTGGAAAAGGACCTGTACCATGCGTATGCTAAGTACAGGGATGAAAAAACGGGCAGCTTCCGGGTCAAAATTGTCCGTCCCAAGATCAAGTATTTTATTTTCAGGGAAGGCAGCGGTGAAAAGAAATGTTATCTTAACGGCGAGAAAATGAGCATAGGCACCGAGGGCCGGAAGGTCTCTATTTTTGATATTGTGGCGGATGTAGACGCTAAAAATATCGATGTTGAATCTCCGTGCGGAACTTATAAATTCGCCGATGTCCAGGGTAAGGACCTTGCGAAGTTGATGCTGTGCGAGGGGTATTCAAATAAGAAAGGGCCTCATTACCTTAGAGCAAGAAAAGGGCATATGGTGCTGGGTTCCCTTGACATTATAATTCATTAGATTATTATGGATTTTCTTAAAAAATTCAATTATCATGTCTATTTGTAAGGAGGGCTTTTTTTTACATTTATGCTGAATCCCAAAAAGACTGTCAGGAAAGCTGACAAAGGTCCCAGAATCAATAGAGAAATCCACGCTTCTGAAATCAGGTTAATAGATCAGGACGGAGCAATGTTAGGCATAATGTCTGTCAGCGACGCTTTGTCTATTGCACTTGAAAAGGGGCTTGATCTTGTCGAAGTTAATCCCAACGGAGAACCGCCCGTAGTCAAAATTATTGATTACGGCAGATACAAATACGAGTTGAAGAAAAAACAGCAGGAAGCAAAAAAAAGACAGGTCAATATTGTTATCAAGGAAATACAGTTCAGGCCCAATATCGACAAACATGATTTCGATTTCAAGGTGAAACATATTCAGCGCTTTATAAGCGAGGGCAACAAGGTGAAGGTTGTTATCGTTTTCAGGGGCAGGGAACTTGCCCATCCTGAAATGGCTGATGATCTGATTGAGCGCATCAGGGGGATGACAGATGAATATTCGGATGTGGAATTTGAGCCCAAACGGGAAGGGAAACGGATATTCATGATGCTTATACCCAAGGCTGCGTGACAAATAATATTATTATTTCCATTTTTTGAATTTAAAATACGTCAGCATTATTATGATCAGTGAAACGGATATTATCCAGAACAGGGGGTAGCCCGCTTTCCATTCGAGTTCCGGAAAATGTTTAAAGTTCATTCCGTACACCCCGGCCAGAAATGTCAGCGGTATGAATATGGAAGCAAAAATGGTAAGGGTTTTCATTATTTCATTTGTTTTATGGCCGAGCATGGCCATGTATCTTTGCTGGATATTAGAAACATAATGTTCGAAGCTGTCCAGCTCTTCTATTATATGTTCTATGTGATCGGCGAGGTCCATAAAGTAAATGGATGTGTGTTCCGTTATGAAATCAAATTCCCCGGTCCGTATCAGCTTGGGAATATTCTTCAGTGGCTTGATTCTTCTTTTAATGCTTATAATGGATTTATACACGTCTGTAATACGGTTACCGATTTCCGGTGCGGGGTTGCTTACAAGTTTTTCGTCCGTTTCCTCGATCATCGTCTCCATATCGTTTAGAAAAATGAAATACGTATCAATTATGGAATCAAGGAGAATGTAATACAGGTAATCCGGGCTGGATTTCCTTTTTTTGCCCCTGGCGCATGTAATTCTGTATTTTACCTGCCTGAAAATGTCAGAGGGTGATTCTGAAAAGGTGAGTATAATGTTGTTTTTTTTCAGGAGTGCTACATGTTCTGTTTTTGTTTCCATGTTCCCGGCGTCAAAACTGATGTTTTTCAAGATGGCCAGTATGCTGTCGTCTATTTCCTCTAGCTTCGGTAAATGCTCGGTATTAAGTATATCTTCGAGCAAAAGGTTGTTGATCCCGAAATGACTTCCCATTAATTCGATTTCGCCGGCATTGTGAAGGCTGTGTACCTGTATCCAGTAAGTCGTGGAAAGAGATTCGCCGGGGTTTATCCGGCGGATATCGTCAAGCTGGTATTCGTGACAACCGTCATCGCTTATTTTAAAGATATTATAAGTCATCGGGGCTCATAAAAAAAAAGGGACTCCGAGCCGGAAATCCCTTTTCTATTTTCCTGTTTTTTAAAAGGCTGTAATTTTATTCCTCTTCAACAGAACCTGAATCAGTGCTGTCTTCCGTTTCAGTTGATTCTTCACTGCTTGTCGCTTCTTCATCCATGGAATCGCTGCTCATGGTTGCCTCATCACTACCCTGCGCGTCGTCTGCTTTTGACTGTTTTGAACATGCGGTACTTAGAAACAGGCCGAAACAAAAAACAAAAACAAAAACCATTAGTTTTTTAAACATTTTTTTTCTCCTTCTATTAATGCAATTTTTAGCTATAAGTGCCATTTTACTTAGCATTTTCAGCATGTTGCCATAAACAAATTAATATCATCAGTTATTTTATTTTGCATTATTTTTTTTGTTTATATTTTTCATTGATAATTTTTCTTGTCTGTATAACGAAACGGCGTTATTCGGACGTCATGGAAAGTTCGTTCGCCAGAAAAATAGTAATTACATTTATTTCAAAAATTCTTCTGGGAGTGATCCTGCTGTATTGTTTCGGATTTTCGGAGTCATATACGGGCGGCAGGCTAATGGCTGCTTTTTTTACTTCAGTGAGCGCGGTATGCGTTACAGGCCTTACCATACTTGATGTTTCAGCGGATTTTAACCTTTTCGGACAGGCTGTTTTGCTGTTTCTTGTGCAGATAGGGGGATTGGGTTTTCTGCTGGTTTCAAACTGGATCATTCTGTATTTGAGAAGACGCCTGAGTTTTAACAGGACCCTTATAAGCCAGGACATTATGGGGTCTTTTTTAACAATCCCGGTGAGCAGTGTTTTGAAAAGGACTATATTATTTACTTTTTCAACGGAATTAATAGGGGCACTGGTGCTTTACATGAGGTTTATTCATCAGTTTTCCGCTCCGAGGGCAGCCTGGCTTGCGGTGTTTCACTCCGTTTCCGCTTTTTGCAACGCGGGCTTCAGTCTTTTTAAAGAAGGATTTGTAAGCTACAGCGGTGATGTTGTTGTTAATTTAACCTTGGTAATCCTGATTGTTCTGGGAGGGATCGGCTTTGTTGTGGTGGTTGACATGATGGGTTGGCTGAAAGCGTTTACCAAGGGCAGTAAAAGATTACTTTCGTACCATAGCAGGGTGGTAATAATTACAACATTCATTCTGATCCTGTCGGGATTTGTGTTCTT
>JAFGOL010000142.1 GCA_016926495.1 Oligoflexia bacterium | reverse complement strand
TTCCGTTTTTATCAAGTGTTCCCCTTGAATAATTTGTATAAAATCTACACTCATCATCATTTCCATAACTACGAGGTCTTTGACAAAAACGCCAAAAATCCCTTCTTTCAAGATCAGCACCACCTCCACTTGCAGAACCACTATCGCTATTTAAAGCAATTTTATAATGAAAAGTGGGAGTGGCATAAGCATGATATTTACTAACCATTATGGGTTGATCACCCTGCAATTGTTTATACATGTCCTGATCCGGTATTATTTCATTATCAACGCCAGCCTCAAGATTAGCACCTATTCTTACAGGCACAAAACCGGTTTTTGCATGAATATTTGTAATATTTGCCTCCATCATCCCGCATACGCCTTCTATAAAATCCTCGGCATTTAAATGATCAATCTGACAGTTGGCTGCCTGGTTAACCAGATCTCCTGCCTGAGCCCATGCCGCGCTAAGCGGTAATCCCTGTTCGGCAGCCTGCTGTAAAATATCCTGAATTGCCGCTGTCTGCGGACAACTATCATTAGTATTATTTTCCGAGCCGTAAGGGTCAGGACACTTTACAGGGTCATTCCGGAATAATAAACAACCGCATGCAGGATCAGAATCCGGGTCTGCTTCACATATACATTCGATGCTGTCCGGGTTGGCCGCGCAAGTATCAGAAGGAGTCTGATATACGCAATTATTATCCCATTCAGTCGGATTACCATTTATAGCGTCCAAACAAAACTGGTAACACATATCAGTGCAGGTATCGCACTTTTGCAACGAAGGATTACAGTCTCCAAGATAATCTTCGCCCGGGGAACCGAAATCACCACCGCTTACAGGCGCGCCTCCGCCCCTCTTTGCCCTGCCAAAGCCGCAGCTTACCGAGCCTGAAGGGTTAAGGGCCGCTGAAATGAATATTACTGCTACAAAGTTAACAACCATAGCTGCGATCTTGTATGACATGCTTTTTCTGGCGATTGCCATTACGGATATAAAAACAGGGAGTATTACAAACAGTATCGCGCCGACAATCAGCCTCGTACTCTGCATCACCTGGGGTGAAACCATTGTTTTGGCGTTAAAGCCGGCTATCGTGTAATTTGCTATACCGCCGGAGCTTACAAGATAAACGACAACGAGCATAAAAAGCAATGACGGCATCCCTACATAGAACGCCATCTTCTTAAACAGGCCGCGATTCATGTTGAGCCATTCGGTGCTATTGCTGAGTAATTTTTTAATTTTATCAAATACTTGCATGTTTTACCCCCTCACATAAGAAAATCACTTAAAAATAATTATAACTAATTATACTCATCTTGTCAAGGAAAATCTGCCTTACACGCAAAAAAACTAAATAAGTCAATGAGTTAGACATTACCAACAAAGATAATAATATCATACTTTTTCTTTATTATGCTTTAAAAGTAGACTAATTATTTGCTATGAAAGTAAAAAAAATGGCGATACTGCAAACCGCGTTTCTTGGTGATGCCATACTCGTAAGCCCCATGCTTGAGACTTTACACAATGAGTATGGCAGTAATATTGACATTACGCTTATACTGAAAAAAGGGCTGGAAGATATATTTAAGTCAAACCCTTATGTCAGTTCAATTATAACATTCGACAAACGGGGCCGCGGCAGAAATTTCACAGGCCTTGTAAAATTCATATCACAAATACGCAAACAAAAATTCGATACATTCATTAATGTACACCGTTCATGGCGCTCGGGTTTAGTTACTATTTTCAGCGGTGCAAAATTAAAAATTGGTTTTAAAGAGGCTGGTTTTAGCTTTTTATTCGATAAAACAGTTAAAAGACAGGGGTTACACGAAGTATTGAAAAATCACAAACTGCTTGAACTGCTTGATGATGAATTTAAAAACTGTAAACCCGATATTAAAAATACATATAAACTCCACGTTGACTGTAACAGCCAAAAAGACGGCAAAACCATAATAATAGCGCCGGGCTCGCGCTGGCTGACAAAGAGGTGGACATTGCAGGGTTATGCCGATTTATCAAACATGATAATCAGTCAAACGGATTTTAATATTGTTTATACAGGTGATAATAATGACACTGACTTTGTTGAAAAAATAATCAGCGAAGTAACAAATAAAAGCAGGCTGAAAAATACCTGCGGGAAACTTTCCATAAAAGAGCTGCTGTGCCTGATAAAAAAATCGTCGCTGGTTATTACAAACGACAGCGCCCCCCAACACATCGCGGTTGGTTTTAATATTCCCGTAGTATCTATATTCGGCCCCACCACAAAAGATTTGGGCTATTACCCTTATTCTGATAAAGCCGTCGTTATTGAAAACCCGAATATAAAATGCCGCCCCTGCGGCAAACACGGACACATGAAATGCCCAAGGGGCGGCCACGAATGCATGAACTCAATCAGTGCCGACATGGTATATAAAACCGTTTCCGCAATAATTAAAAATACATGAAACTAAACGGACATTTCCGGCAGCAATATGGGCTTATGCGCCCGGCAGAATTCGTCGTAATTTTCAAGGGCCTTTAAAAAGGCAGTGCTTACTTCTATGGTGGTAATAAGGGGAATGCCGTACTTTATAGCTGTCCTGCGTATCCTGGCACCATGCTCCAGTTCCTGCTTCTCGTGGTTTTTGGGAACATTTATTACAAGATCCACCAGCCCTTCTTCGATCGCGGACACGGCAGTCTGCCTGTCCGTTTCGCCGGGCCAGCCCAGCATTTTACATTTATTCCCGTTTTCAGTGAGAAACTTTGCTGTTCCGGGAGTTGCGTATATAGGTATATTCAGATTTTCAAGAATTTTAATTGAATCCTGAAGCTTAAGCTTTTCGTGAAGCCTGCCCGAACTTACAAGCACGCCCTTTTTGGGGACTCTGGTACCCGTTGCTTCCAGCGATAGCAGCAATGCCTCTTCAAAAGTATTGCCCAGGCAACCCACCTCGCCCGTGGAAGCCATTTCAACGCCAAGCACGGGATCAGCGCCTTCCAGCCTCGCGAAGCTGAACATGGGAGCCTTTACTCCCACGTAAGGAAGATTATACTCGTCAAACGCGTAAGGCCTTATAACCGTGTTACCGTTCAGCGATGATGTAAAAACCCTCGTAGCTATATCGGCAAGATTTATGCCCGTAACCTTTGATACAAACGGGAATGATCTCGATGCCCTCGCGTTACATTCAATCACGCTGATTTCATTCGACTCCGCGAGGAACTGTATATTAAAGGGTCCGTTTAATTTTAATTCCTTTGCTATCAGGGTGCCTGCCTGTTTTACCTTTCTGACCGTTTCAACGTATAATTTCTGCGCCGGATATATCAGGGTGGAATCCCCGGAATGGACCCCGGCGTTTTCAAGGTGTTCGCTCATGAATGATATAAGTATTTTTCCGTTATATGCCACGCCGTCGAGTTCTATCTCCCTGTTGTCCTGCAAAAATTCGGTCATAACAACAGGATGCGCGGGCGATACCTCGGCTGCCGTAGACAAAAACTCGTCCAGTGATTCCCTGTTGTAAGCTACCTTCATCGCTGTACCTGAAAGAACAAAGCTGGGCCGCACCAGTATTGGAAACCCCACTTCCTCTATGAATTCATTAAGTTCTTTTTCGGTTTTAACGGCTTTCCACCTGGGCTGGGCTATACCCACCCTGTCAAGAAGGTCCGAGAATTTCTGCCGGTTTTCAGCGTTTTCAATGGTTTCATTGCTGTGACCGAGCAGTTTAAGGCCGGCGTCCGCCAGCGCGGCCGTAAGGCAGTTTGGAAGCTGTCCCCCCATCGAGGTAACTATGCCCCTGGCCTGTTCAATCTCGTAGATATCAAGTATTCTTTCGGTGGTCAGCTCTTCAAAATACAGCTTGTCCGAACAGTTATAGTCTGTGGATACGGTTTCCGGATTACAGTTAACAACAATACTGTGCATTTTCTGTTTTTTCAGAAACTCGCTGCACATAACGGCGCACCAGTCAAACTCAACGCTGCTGCCTATCCTGTAAGCGCCGCTGCCAAGCACCACTACCGACGTGCTGTCAGCTCCGAACGGGGCGACGTCCGAAGAAGTACCCTCGTACGTCATGTAAAGATAATTTGAAGGAGTGGGGTATTCCGCCGCTGTGGTATCAATCTTTTTAACAACGGGTTTAACTCCGTTCTTTACCCTGGTCCTTCTTAATACCATGGTCATTTCATCGTGCCTGCTCTTGCCTCCCTGTTTGGCGTACAACCTGGAAAGGGCTTCAACATTCTGCACAAACAGTATTACAATCTGCATGTCGGAAAAGCCGAACTTTTTCCATCTTACCCATGTACTTTTTCCCACCAGCGAGAAAAAGTTTTCAAGAATTTCCGTAATGTCCCTATCAGCCTTTAAATTAACCTTTCTGGAAAGTGAAAGCGCGACATCTGCAATTTCCTTTTCCACGTATACAATTTCTTCGATCCCCCTTAGGAACCACTTGTCTATTTTGGAGATATCGTAAATCTCGTCAACCTTCATTCCCTGCCTGAAAGACTCAACAATAGCCAAAAGACGCTGGTCCGTGGGATATTTCAGTTCCTCAAGCAAC
>JAFGOL010000141.1 GCA_016926495.1 Oligoflexia bacterium | reverse complement strand
GAGCTTTCTTAAAGTAATACAGGCACTGGTTCAAAAGTACCATGTCGAATTTTTCCTTAAAATCAATATTAAAGATGGAATCAATTATAATGGTCGCTTCCGGAAACTGTTCGTAAAGACTTTTTTTGTATTCAGGTAGAATTTCTACAAGGGTGGCCTTGTCCGACTTATCATAAAATATTTTCGCGATAGTTCCCGTGCCCGCGCCGACATCCAGAAAGTTTTCAAACCTGTTTTTGCCGTATCTATTGACAAGAATATTCGTAACGATTTTCTTCTCGTCTGTTTTTGAATAAAGAAGGTCTTCTATTTTATCTTTGTAAGTATCGTATGATTTTTTATAATCAGCCATGAAAAAGTCTCCTTTACAACTTCACAGACAGCGTAAGGCCCTCGCCTATGGGCACAATGGCGCTGTAAAGCCTTTTGTCCGCAAAAACAAGCCTGTTGTAAGCGTCCGTTTGTTCGCCGAATTTGTAATACACGTTAAGGGGTTTGAACAGGGTGTCGTCAGCTATAATCAGCCCCCCGGGTTTTATGAGCCGCACGCATTCCCCGTGCAGCGAAACATAAAGTGCTTTTTTTACGTCCTGAAATATTATGTCAAAAAAACCGTCTTCAAATCCGGCAAGTGCCTTAAAGGCGTCTTCATGTATTATTTCAACAGTGTCTTCAAGTCCCGCTTCCCTTATGTTAACTACAGCTTCGTTTACAAGCTGGATATCGTGTTCCACCGTGTATAGCCTGCCGCCGGTTTTTTTCAGCGCTTCGCCGAACCATATTGCCGAATATCCCGTGCATGTCCCAATTTCAAGCACCCTTTGCGCCCTTGTCACGTGTATAAGAAGGTTTATAAATTTTCCTGTTTCAGGCTCTATATATGATCTTACGTCGGATATTGTCAGGTCCTGGCTGCTGAACCTTTCAAGCTCAAGCGTTCCGCTGTCCGGCCTTGTGAATGATTTTATGTATTCGTCTACGGTACGGCTGATAATAAGGTTCATATCATTTTGATTAGCAATAAAAACGGCAAAGTCAATGCTGTTTAATATGTCTTGCTTTTAATGCGGGAAAAGGATATATACATTATCAGAGATAAATTGGCGAATTAGTTAAGATACTTACCTTACGAAATAAATTACCTTTATTATTAACGCGGTATAGTGATTGATTCCCCTCTGGGTTTCTATATCTTAATAAGGAGGGATGAAATGGGAAAAAAAATTTATGTTGGTAACCTGGGTTACGGAGTCAATGACAAGGGCCTTGAGGCTATTTTCTCCGCTCACGGTACTGTTCAGTCCGCAAAAGTTGTTACGGACAGGGTGTCAGGACAAAGCAAGGGATTCGGATTTGTCGAAATGTCGACAGATGAGGAAGCCCGGGATGCGATTCAGCAGCTTAATGAAAAGGAAATTGAAGGCAGAATAATCAAAGTAAGTCAGGCCATGCCCCAGGAAAGAAGAGACAACAGCCATAAGAAGAGATTTTGATCTTTTAATTCATTAATTGTCGCGACATAAATCTGAAAACAGGATATCCGGAGGGGTATCCTGCTTTTCAACTTAAGCGGGCTGACGGGCCGCGGGGAAATAATGGGATATTATGGAATCCAATATTAGAAAACTTGCCGTGTTTCTGTTTATGCTGGGAATATTATTCGCTGTTGAAACTTACTACAATTACCTTATACTCAACAAGCTGTGGCCGGTTATTCTGACCAGCCTTGGCGGTGGTTTTATAGCTATATTTTTCAAACGGAAAAAAAGAGAACCTTTTTATCTGGCGTCAGGGGTTTATATTATCTGTTTCAGCATACTCGCCCTGGTGTGCAATTTTACAAACTGGGACCTTACGCGGGTATGGCCGGTTTTTATCGGTTTTATAGGTATATCGCAACTTGCCCTTTACGTTTTTCATACCAGGCACAGGCTTTATCTGTTTATGATGTTTGTGTTTTTTTCCATAAGCGTTGTCTTTTATCTGGTGTTTACGGTCAGTTATAAATTCTGGTGGACCATGCTTTTTATGCTTGGTTTCGCGATGCTTATCTCGGTGAGGAAAGATGAAAAAAAGAATATTATTGATTGAAACCAGCGGCGTAAAGGCCAATGTGTTTGATGATTATATGAAGCTCCCCCTGATGGGTACGCTGTATCTCGGGACCATACTGCATGACGCGGGGCACGACGTTAAGGTTTTAAACGAAAATATACTCGGAAAAAAGGTCTTGCCGTTTACGTACCGGGCGGACATAGTCTGCCTGACCAGCCTTACGGTCAATGTCAACAGGACAAGGGAACTGGCAACAGAGTACAGGCAGATCTATCCTGATATTAAAATTATTATCGGGGGGATTCACGCGACTGTCGTGCCGTATGAATTCGAGGATGTGGCTGATCACATCGTTGTGGGAGAAGCCGAGGAAATAATTGTTGATGTTATTAACGGTAAGTATACGGATAAAATCATTCATGGCAGGCCGGTACAGGACATGGACAAGCTGCCGCTTGTTAATTATTCATTGCTGGAAAATTACAAAGCAATGGATATAGCTCCCGTAATGACTTCGCGCGGATGTCCTTTTAATTGCAGATTCTGTTCTGTTACCGCTGTGTTTGGTAAAAAATTCCGTGAACAGTCGGTTGACAGGATCATGGCTGAAATTAAAAATATGCAAAAGTATTTAAATACGTTACATGTCTTTTTTTATGACGATAATTTTACGTCCAACAAAAAAAGGATCAATGAACTGACGGACAGAATAATCAGTGAAAAAATAAGAATAAGCTGGACAGCGCAGGTGAGGTCGGATGTCGCGAAAGACGAGGACCTGCTTGTCAAAATGTACAGGGCCGGATGCGAAAGGTTCTATATCGGTTTTGAGTCCATTGATGACGATGTTTTAAAATCCATGCATAAAAGCCAGACGCGTAAAGATATTATAGATGCCATAAGGATTATCCGCTCCCATGGTATCAGTATTCACGGGATGTTTATTTTCGGCGAAGACAACGATACTATTGCCAATATAGAAAGTACCGTGGATTTCGCCGTAAACTACGATATTGACACGGTCCAGTTCATGATATTGACCCCGTTCCCAGGCACCGAGGTTTATAAGGAAATGAGCGATGGAGGCAGGCTGCTTCATCACAACTGGGGGTATTATGACGGCATGCACGCGCTTATTAAAAATCCCGCCATGAGCCCGTTTCAGCTTCAGTTGGAAACCATAAAAGCGTACAGGAAATTCTATTCCCTTAAAAGAACGCTGCTGGAAATGATTCAGTTTGCGTTTAATGTGTGTTTTGACGCCGTGTTGTGGAATTTGAAAAGGGATAACAGGTACAACCTGAACAATCTCTTTATAAGATTCGGCGCCCTGTTTATAGTTAAAAAGTTCATGTTCCTTAACAGAGACTATTTACATTACCTTAAAAGATCGGCCTGACGGGCTTCTTTATAAATATCTGACATACTATACTGCTGAAAAGTAAAATACTGATATTGACAATGCCATAATGAAATGCTAATAACTATGCGGTTTTAAACTACGCACGGCTGTGTGTTCCCGTTCCCCTGGTGTCCTTTTGAGAATCGTTAAAAGGTTCGGGACGGTAAAAAACAGGCCGGAGGCAAA
Source organism: Oligoflexia bacterium (assembly GCA_016926495.1). Lineage (GTDB taxonomy): Bacteria > Bdellovibrionota > JAFGOL01 > JAFGOL01 > JAFGOL01 > JAFGOL01. Next base: position 3,969 of record JAFGOL010000141.1, on the reverse strand, counting down.
ACCTAAAGGAGGACAAAATGAACCAGGTTACAATGAAGGACCTGCTCAGCGCAGGTGTTCACTTCGGACATCAGACAAGTAAATGGAACCCCAAAATGAAGCCGTACATTTTCGGCGCGAGGAACGGCATCTACATCGTTGATCTTCAAAAAACGGTCAAGCTGGCGCAGAAGGCGCTGGAATTCATCCGCGATTACGTCGGCCAGGGTAAGAACATCCTGTTCGTGGGAACAAAGGTACAGGCCAAGGATGTTATCAAGGAAGAAGCCGAAAAGGCCGAGGCTTTTTATGTTACGCACAGGTGGCTGGGCGGGCTTTTGACCAATTTCAACACCATAAGAAAAGGGATCGAACGCTGGGAGGAAATCGAAAGGATGAAAACCGACGGCGTATTCGAACTTCTCAGCAAGAAGGAAATATCCCGTATTGAAAGGGAAAGAAAAAAACTTGAGGAAACTTTTTCAGGCATAAGGCAGATGAAAAACATACCGGATTTTCTTTTCGTGATTGATCCCAATCACGAGGATATCTCCATAAAGGAAGCCAAAAAATTAGGGATACCCGTGGTAGCTCTTGTGGATACAAACTGTGATCCTGAACCCGTTGATTACGTTATTCCCGGTAATGACGATGCCATAAAGTCAATTAAGCTTTTCGCGGAATTTGTTTCTGACGCTGTAAGGGAAGGCAGGGCGATGTACCAGGAAAAGCTTAGGGCTGAAGGCGTGGATCCCGAGGTTCTTGCCGCGAAGGAACAGGGGGATTCGGCCCGGCAGCAGGCAAACGTGCAGGAAGAAGAGGGAAGCACGGTCGTTGTGGAAAAGATAAGAAAACTGGAAAGAAGGGTCGAGGAGGAAAACTGATATGGCAATTTCAACCGATTTAATTAAGGATCTCAGGGAAAGGACCGGCGCGGGCATGATGGACTGCAAAAAGGCCCTTGAACAGAATAAAGGCGATATTGACGAGGCAATAAAATTTTTAAGGGAAAAGGGCCTTGCGTCTGCGGCCAAGAAAAGCGGAAGGGCCACAAAGGAAGGTCTTGTTACATCGTATATTCACGGTAACGGCAAGATCGGGGTTATGGTTGAAGTGAATTGCGAAACCGACTTTGTCGCCAGGAATGAAAAATTCCAGCAGATGGTAAAGGATATCGCGATGCACATCGCCGCCATGAATCCCAGGTTTGTCTCCGGGGATGATGTTCCCGAAGACATAAAGGAAGAAGAAAGAAAGATATACAGGGTGCAGGCAAAGGAAACGGGAAAGCCTGACAATGTTATTGAAAAAATAGTAGAGGGGAAGATAAAGAAGTTCTGCAAGGAAGTGTGTCTGCTTGATCAGGCGTTCGTAAAAAACCCCGATGCTACCATCGGCGATTACATTAAGGAAAATATTTCAACCATAGGAGAGAATATTTCGGTCAGGCGTTTTGTTCGCTGGCAGTTGGGTGAAAATTGATGGTCGCCGCTAATAAAAGCAAAAAGTTTAACAGGGTGCTTTTAAAATTGAGCGGCGAAGCCCTTAAGGGCGATTCAGGCTACGGTATTTGCCCGAATACCATTGCCGGCATATCAAAACAGATCCTTGAAGTTAAGGAAAAGGGCGTTGAACTCGCCCTGGTTATCGGCGGTGGGAACATATTCCGCGGTGTTGCGGGCACTACAAAGGGTATGGCACGATCCAATGCCGACTACATGGGCATGCTTGCGACTATAATTAACGGCATAGCCATGCAGGACGCGCTTGAGCAGGTGGGCATCAATACCAGGCTGATGAGCGCCGTGGACGTGCATCAGATGTGCGAGCCGTACATACGCAGGCGGGCCATAAGGCATCTTGAAAAAAACAGGGTCGTGATTTTTGCGGCAGGAACCGGCAATCCTTATTTTACAACCGATACGGCGGCATGCCTGAGGGCCATGGAAACCGAATGCGAGGTTATTTTAAAGGCAACCAATGTTGACGGCGTGTATGACTCTGATCCAAAACTGAACAGGGACGCTGTTTTTTTTGACAGTTTAACGTATCTTGAGGTCCTTCAAAAAAGACTGAAGGTGATGGACTCAACAGCCATTTCCCTTTGCATGGACAATAAATTGCCCATCGTTGTTTTCAACCTTAATAAGTATGGAAATATCTTAAAGGTGATTAACGGGGAAAAAGTCGGGACTTATGTTGGAGGTTAAGATGGAGGAAATTTACAGGGACATTAAAGGTCGCATGGACAAGGCAATCTCAAATTTTAAGGGAGAAATATCAAAACTCAGGACAGGCAGGGCGACGCCCGCGCTCCTGGATGGTGTAAGGGTTGACTACTACGGGGCCCTTACTCCGCTGAACCAGGTCTCGAATATATCGATTCCTGATCCAAGACTTATAGTCATTCAGCCGTGGGACGCCAACGCGGTAGCCGCTATTGAAAAGGCTATTATCAAGACGGATCTGGGATTGAACCCCCAGACCGACGGAAAACTTATAAGGGTCCCAATCCCGGCGCTGACTGACGAAAGAAGAAAGGACCTTGTCAAGCTTGTCAAGAAACTCGGAGAGGAATCCAAGGTGGCCGTAAGGAATCTAAGAAGGCAGGCAAACGATACGATCAAGACAAAAGAAAAAAGCAAGGAAGTCAGCGAGGATGAAAGTCGCAAGGCCCAGGACCATGTTCAAAAGTTTACTGATGAATTTATTTCCCAGGTTGATAAAATAATGGAAGCCAAGGAAAAGGAAATCCTGGAAAGCTGATGTCACAACGATTGCCTGAGGGGTTAAGGCACATAGCCGTTATTATGGACGGCAATGGCAGATGGGCCGGTAAAAAACTTAAATCCAGGATTTTCGGACATAATAAAGGAAGCGAAACCGTAAGTACCATTACCCGATACTGCGCGGGTACAGGTCTGGAAGTTCTCTCCCTTTTTGCTTTCAGTACCGAAAACTGGGAAAGACCGGCCAAAGAAGTTGACGCGCTAATGGATCTCTTTTTAAGGTTTCTGAAAAAGGAAACCGTCACTGTAATGGAAAATAATATCAGGTTTGTTGTTACCGGGGAAACAGGCAGGTTACCTGAAGCTGTTCGGTGCGAGATTGCGGAACTGACGCGCGGGAGTGCGCTTAATACCGGTATGGTGCTTAATCTGTGTGTTTCTTACGGCGGCAGGCAGGAGATTGTTGATACGGCAAGGAAAATGTGCAATTATGTAATTGAAGGCGGTATGTCGGTTGATGATATAACCGTTGAGGCTTTTAACAATAACCTCTGGACCGCCGGTTTGCCGGATCCGGATTTGCTGGTGAGGACCAGCGGGGAATTCAGGATCAGTAATTTTTTGTTATGGCAGCTTGCGTATTCGGAAATATATATAACCGATGTTTTATGGCCTGATTTTAGCGTTGACGATATGAAAAAGGCCATAGAATCTTATTCCGGGAGAAAGAGACGTTACGGAAAAATTTAGGCAAGGGGAGTAACCGTATGTTAAAAAAACGAATTTTTTCCGCTATTGTCGCTATTGCGATAGGCACGCCAATAATTGTTTTTCTGGGTCCCTATGCGCTGTATATATTTACTTTTCTTGTAGCGGCCGCGTGCCTGTATGAATACCTGGCCATGATCATGTTGGGCGACTCGGCAAGGGAAATAAGAATAGTCGGCACTTCCCTGGGCGTCACCCTGCTTGCACTGAACGCGTTTTTCAAAGGCGGTTTTAATACAATATCGACTATAATGCTTATCTCTTACTGCCTGTATTTTCTTTTTCGCGCGGGAAAATACAAGGCGTATATTACTCCTTCGGAAGGGGAATTGCTGGGCCGGAACTTTATGGACCTCAGCCTGTCCCTGTTCGGCATACTGTTTTTTATCACCCTTCTGGGATACCTTCCACTGCTCAGGGACATGCCGAACGGCCTCAAATGGGTCATCCTGCTTATGGCCGTTGTATGGCTTGGTGATACAGGCGCGTATTT
>JAFGOL010000140.1 GCA_016926495.1 Oligoflexia bacterium | reverse complement strand
AGGAGGAATAAAATCATGTATTTTAAAAAGATTAGTGTAATTACGTTTTTATCCGTAATTACAGGTGCCTTTTCCCTGCTCTTTATTAACGGTTGCGAGGACATAGACTTAAGCAGCGTCGAGCCTGCTACAAAAATAGCTGCTGCCGTAAACGGTCTTGTAAAAATAGTTGACGAACCCGCGGGTGAAAACTGCGAGAACGGCGGCAAAAAAGTCCTTTCAGGCCTTGACAACAACGGAAACAACGTACTTGACGACGACGAAATATTAAGCACCGCCTATGTTTGTAACGGTAATGACGGAGAAGACGCCCTTCCAATCTCCATCCTGGAAGAACCCGCAACTTCCTGCGGAGAAGAGGGGGGAGTAAAGATAATATTCTATTATGATCTGGACGGCAACGAGTCTCCTTATGGTGACGATGATCCAGCTTATGAGGATGAAACGGAAAATCCTGAGTTTATTGAAAGTTTTGAAGTATGTAACGGTCAGAATGGTGAACCAGGTGAAGACGCACACCAGATACTGGTTGACATAGCACCTTCCTCAACCTGTATTAACGGTGGAAGTTCAGTCAGTTTTGTAAGAGATATGAACGATGATGGTTTCATTAATATACCTCCAGACACGCAATTACAACAGGTTGACATATGCAACGGTGAAGACAGCAGTATTTCCGGCACAGGACTTACCGTAGAGCCATATGAAGGCAATTGCGCATGGTTGTGGGAGGGGCACACCTGTTCATATTATAGCGCTTCATACGGCAGACCTGCGGGTTATTACTATAGGCACGGATGGGTATATGAACCCTGCGATCTTGTCTGTCAGGATTGTTTACTGGTCGGTGTTGAACTTGATAATATTGACGGCTTAACCGCTAGCGAGGTTTTAATCGACTGGTGCCCGGTACAGTAATTAAGATCATAATCCATATAATTAAAGTTTTTAAAAGCCCGTACTTTTTAAAGTACGGGCTTTTTTTTGCGGCCTTACACCTTGAAAAACTAATTAACTTGACAAATGAATAACGCTTGTTTATACCAAAATAAGCATTAAGTCTTCCGGCACAAGCAGCGGTATACGGCAACAAAAACAGGTAGGAAATCTATGAGAATCTGGAAAATGTCTGAGTTATACAATGTACCGTGAAATTTTATTCCACCGGAGATAGATGAACTAAATAATCTGAAACTTGTCTCGCTGGGTCATAAAGAAAACGGTAACGTTCAACGAACAAATTTTATAAATGCAGGGATGTATTTTTCGCACGCACGAATGCTAAAAAGGCGGTTGTTGAAATAGAAACAACCGATCCACTTCCGGGCGCGTATCAATCTTTAAAATATAAAACCTTATGTTGTGCGGAACACGGACTGGATATAACGTCCCGGGACGTTGATGCTTTTTTAGTTGCCTGGAATAAAAAAGCTGATACCGGTAAATTCTGCAAAAAGTACGGGATAACTTATCTGTCAAAAAGACTATAGGGCGACAATTTGCAGTTTCTTATATTGTTGCCGGACTGCCTTTATCTTTCCTGTCCCTGTACTTGATAAACCCGGCGGGATCAACTATCAAATACAACGGATATTGAGAGTATAAAAATTTGCGCATGGTTCTACTTTTTTGATACAGACGTTCCCTTTACGCCGAACAAGCTGTTGTGGATCTCCATTTCTTTTAACAGGATAGAATTAACCAGACCGGATACATCCGTTTTATTTTGTTCGGCGGCTTTCATAAAAAACTTTGCCAGTTTTTTCTCTAAATATACGGGGATTGCAAATTCAGCATTCGGCTTATAAAATTTGCCTTTAACGGCGTTGGAAAAATCATATTCTTTTTTCATAAGAACTCCCCCTATATTTCAGAATAATATTGTTCAGCTTCTTTTTTCGTTGCCTTTCGTGCGGAAATTATTCTGAATACCTCATCATGGCTTTTAATTCTGTATAAATGAATTACTACCAGTATATTGCAGTCAGGGATCATACCCATAGTAATCCATCTCTCTTCTTTTTCTGAATGTGTTTTATCAAATAAAGACAGCGCATATTTATCTTTAAAAACAAGAGCCGCCATTTCAAATGATACACCATGTTTCTTTATATTGGCTTTATTTTTACCGGGATCCCATTCAAAAATCATTTTTATACGGTTTTACTCCCTATACATTACAAACACAACTTTATCATATTTCGGCATGTTTTCAACACCCGTAACAGGATTGACTGACATTTAGTAACTTAATCATATAATTGTGTAGCGATTTTTTTACAAATTACACGGCCAAAAAGACGCCTTTTTGTCGGAAATTCCTGCCAACGCGGTAAAACTAAATTAAACGCTCCAGCTATTTACAAATTTGCTGTTATGAATCAAAATAGATGGTAAAACGGGCCCGGGAGGCAGGCTATATGAAAAAATTCCAGCAAAAACACCTCTTGGGAACCGAAAACCTCAGCAAAGAAGAACTTCTGGACATCATTGAAACTGCGAAAAAGTTTAAAGACCTTATAAACAAGGGGCATGACAGGATCGCGACCCTTGAAGGCAAAATAGTGGTACTGATGTTCTTTGAACCATCCACAAGGACAAGAAGCTCTTTTGAAATAGCCGCCAAACGGCTGGGAGCTTCGACCATAGATTTTTCCTCCATTAAAAGCTCTGCCACCAAGGGTGAAACGCTTATTGATACGGCAAAAAACCTTGAGGCCATGCAGCCCGATGTTTTTGTAATAAGACATTCAAACTCAGGCACACCGTACCTGCTGTCAAAAATACAGAATATTCCGATAATCAATGCCGGCGACGGTTTTCACGAACATCCCTCGCAGGCCCTGCTTGACCTTATGACAATACTCGAACATAAACCGCATATCGAAAAACAGAAAGTCCTGATAGTCGGTGACATTGCCCACTCCAGGGTTGCGCGTTCCAACATATACTCGCTGAAAACGATGGGTGCCGACGTAGCCGTGTGCGGCCCTGCCACAATGCTGCCGCCGGAAATAAACAAACTGGGCGTAAAAGTATACACGGAGCTTGATAAGGCCCTGCCCAATTACGATGTTGTAATGATGCTGAGAATACAGGCTGAAAGAGGCAGCATAAACAACCAGTTCCCCTCCCTCAGGGAATACTCGAGGTTCTGGGGGCTCAAAGACAAATCAAAACCGCTGATGAAACCCGATGTCCTTATAATGCATCCGGGGCCAATGAACAGGGGAGTTGAAATATCACAGTCAGTAGCCGATTCCGAACGCTCGGTGATACTTCCGCAGGTAACAAACGGTGTTGCGATAAGGATGTCCCTTCTTCACAAGGTATGCAACGGTAAAAGCATCGAGGAGGTTATATGAGAATACTGGTCGCGAACGGTACCGTTGTATGCCCCGTACAGAACATCAATGAAAAAAAGGACGTCATTATAGAAAACGATATTATCAGTTCCATTGAAAAACCCGGTTCAGTCCCTTCTGCGGGATTTGACAGGGTAATTGACGCGTCATCCATGGTTGTCGCTCCGGGACTTGTTGACATGCATACGCATTTAAGGGAGCCCGGGCACGAGGGCGCGGAAACCATTGCCACAGGCACAAGGTCCGCTGCTTCGGGCGGATTCACGTCAATAGCCGCGATGCCGAATACCAACCCCGTTAATGACAACCCTTATGTCACGTCTTTTATTAAAACAAAGGCAAAAGAGGAAGGTGTGATCAAGGTATATCCCATAGGCGCGATAACCGTAAATATAGACGGAAAGGAACTTGCCGAGATTGGCGAGATGCACAACGCGGGAATTATAGCGGTATCAGACGACGGAAACTGCGTAATGGATTCTTACGTTATGAGGAAGGCCATGGACTACTGCAAGCAGTTCGGGCTTCCGGTCATAGATCACTGCGAGGACATGAACCTGAAGGGACAGGGAGTAATGAACGACGGTTATTATTCCATGAAACTGGGACTCAGGGGCATTCCGGCAGTCAGCGAGGATATCATGGTAGCAAGAGACGTAGCCCTATGCCACCACACCGGGTGCAGGACGCATATCGCGCACGTATCATCAAAAGGCAGTGTGCGTTTTATACGCGACGCGAAACAAGACGGCATTCCGGTTACAGCCGAAGTAACACCCCATCATCTTTTTCTTACCGAGGAAGCCGTCGCCGGATACAACCCCAGTACCAAGGTGAACCCTCCGCTAAGGACCGACGAAGATATCGAGGCCCTTATACAGGGACTTAAAAAAGGCATAATAGACGTAATAGCAACGGATCACGCCCCGCACAGTATAGAAAAAAAAGACATTGAGTTTCAACTGGCAAAATCCGGAATGATAGGCTTTGAAACAGCCCTGCCCCTGTGCCTTGAGCTTGTCAGGAAAAAGCACGTTAAAATGCCCGAACTGATAAAGCTTATGTCCGCAAATCCCGCAAAGATACTCGGCATCCAGGGCGGCAGCCTGGAAAAAGGAACATGCGCGGACATTGTGATTTTTGATCAGGACAGGGAATGGACTTATACAGAGGACGCGATAGTCTCCAAAAGCAAGAACAGCCCCTTTATAGGAAAAACACTAAAGGGAAAAGTATTATACACTGTTTGCAGCGGCCGTATAGTTTATGAAGCATAAAATTACAGGTAACGGACCTGCCATTATTATCCTGAGAGGTCTTGGCAGAAGCTACGACTACTGGCTGGACTTTGAACAGGAGCTCGCGAAATATTTCAGGGTCGTAATGATCAACCTGCCTGCCATGGATGATTTTGGTGAGAAATCGCCTCTTACAATAAAAAGGACGGCAAGGGCGTTTGCCGAAAAGATAAAAAGCCTTCGCGAAGAGATAGGCCCTCCGCCATATTACGTTTTCGGTCTGTCGCTTGGAGGCATGACTGCATTCAGCCTCGCGTACTATTACCCTGACCTTGTAAGCATGCTTATACTGGGATCTTCAAGCGTGAGGCAATACACGGTCAAACGAATAAGGACCATACCCCTGCTGAAAATCCTCTACCTGCATATCCTGCCGTTTATGCCCAAAAAGCCGCACAAACTTATAGGCAAATACCTTGTAAGCAAAAGATACCTTAAGCAGAATCCCGGGATAATAAACGTGTGGGACGGAATATGGCAAAAACAGAAAATACATAAAAGGAATTTTTTCAAGCAGCTTATCGCCGCCCTGTTTGCCCTTTCACCTTCAAAGATCAAAAAAATAAAAATCCCCTGCCTGGTAATATCCGGCGAGGAAGACACGCTTGTACCTCCCGAAAATTCCGAAATCATAAGCAACGCCCTTGAAAATTCCACCCACATAACATTGCCGCAGTGCGGGCACGATATTACCACAGAGGAACCGGCTTATATCGCGGAGATGATCAGGGATTTTACCGCATGGAAAAATAACGACGATATCAAAACAATATATACCACGTTAAAGGAAGCCCCTGAAACAGAAAGACTGAGGGAGCTTGAGGAAAAGTTCCCGCACAAATTCCTGCTGGAGCCGCTGGATTTTATTTACCACAAAAACTATAAAACCCCGGTGCACGCGTTTTTTATTTCGCACAAGCCCCAAAAGGAGCTCCCCACAGTAGCGTTGTTCGCGTGCTTTCACGGCGTGGAATGGATAGGTTCGAGCGTGCTTATAAACTTCATTAATCACTTCCTTAACGCAATGGAGTGGGACGAAGGATTGAGGGAACTCGTCAGGCATATCAACCTTTGCGGAATACCGATCGTCAACCCGGTCGGCAGAATAGAAAACACGCGCACAAACGGGAACAACATTGACCTTATGCGTAATTCGCCCGTATCGTCCGGAAACTCGTCATTTATGCTTGGCGGACAGGAAATATCACCGATGCTTCCGTGGTACATGGGTGAAAGCCTGCAGCCCGAGAACAAGGTCACTATAGATTTTCTGGATAAATACGTATTCCCCTCGGACTTTAAAATAACGATGGACATACACAGCGGATTTGTGAATAGATCAAGGATATGGATACCGTATGCCAGCGGTAAAAAACTCCCGCCCAAAGAGGAAGAACTTTTTAATAAAACCAAAAACCATCTCGACAAAATATACAGGTACCATCTGTACGAGTACGAAAAACAGACCGACGTTTACAGGACGCACGGCGACTTCTGGGACTATAACCTCGACAGGCACGCGCAGGGAGGACGAGGCATATATTTGCCGTTTACGCTTGAGATAAGCTCCCTGCAATGGTCATTGAGAAGCTTTTTAATACACTGGAAATTCGAAAACCTTTTTAATCCCCTGAAGGAAAACGAAAGGAACTCCGAATATATAAAGCACCTTCACCTTATGTACTTTTTGTTAAACCTTGCAAGGAACCACGAAAGGTTCAGGGATTAAAACCTTATACCCAAATCCAATAATAACCAGTCCTGCATCTTGTT
>JAFGOL010000139.1 GCA_016926495.1 Oligoflexia bacterium | reverse complement strand
TTGTGTCAGGAGCGTCTCGCTGGTAATGCTCACCGAGCGGTTTTGAACACTAAACAATACCGTTCCGGAAGCAAACGAGAATGCCTCGGCAAACAAGATATCACCGGCCACATTATAATCATCGTATCTTGAAACGGTTACCTCTCTGGTATCCGATGTTATCTCGGATAAATCAAAAAATGCTATCTGTGAAAAGGTATAAGTCATGGTACCGTTATCCCCGACACACTCCGCTATAAAGTACACCCTGCTGCCCACAACGGTAAAAACAGGGGTGTTATAAAAAAGATTATTCTGGTCCGGCACAAAATGCCCGTCCCTTACCTTATTGGCAGAACCTATCTTTATTGTCCTTCCGGTTGTTTTATCCACCAGAAAAGAACCCTTTATTAAACCATAGTCACCGAAGGATACCTCAAAATCGGTGCTGCTGCGGAGCCCAAAAGTAACGGCGATATACCGGGAATTTATATTCTGAACATTCCTCGGCGCGTAATTCCAGTAAGAATCGCTGTGGGCAAGAGTATTCCTTCTTTCATCGCTTATAACTACTTCTTCGACGAGATTATCGTCCGTATACTTATAGAATTTATCTCCGGCGATAAAAAGTACCTGCGCGTCTTCAATACTCATATGGTCCATGTATTCAAAATCATAATCGTCTCCTGAAACGGAACCGCATGAACCGAATATCAAAACAACCAGTCCAAAAACAAAAAAATTAAGCGTTTTCATTCAAACTCCCGAAAGATCTCTTTTTTGTACATTTAACGGTTGAAACCTTTAAAAGTGTTACCTAAAAAAAACAATTCTCTACAAATTGCATAAGTTATTGATTTTATCTAATATTTCCTGATCGAGATCATCAAACGAGGAATTACACAAATACATTTCTCCCTTCCTGACACAACTTAACACGTAACAATTCAGATTACCGGTAAGATTCAGCATGGATTTAAGTTCTTCGGATTTGAGGGGAATTTTTGCATTCGGTTTAAGGGAAACGGGGGATTTAAACTTTAATCCCCTGGGCGATATTTCGGTAATTTTAACTTCAAGGTCCAGGGGTAATCCTGTAACTTCGGCCTTTATATTAAGCATCACGGAATTGGAATTCTTTTTTGGATTAGTCTCTTCGGGCTCCAGCATTTTTTTCACCTTGCCGACAATTACCTCTTTGTCCGACGGTTTTGTAATGTAATCGGAAATACCGAGGGATATGGCTTTCATAACGTCCTCTCTTGTATCCTTTGCGGTAACAAAGCAGATCTTTATCCCCCTCTGTACGCAACAGGGCTTAATTACTTCAAGGACCTCGTAACCGTTCATGTCCGGCATTTCAACGTCCAGCAGCACAAGATTAATATGCTCCTGCTGCCTTTCAAAAATATCTACAGCCTGCCTGCCGCTTTCAGCTTCAATTACCTGATAACCTTCCTGTGTCAGGATTTCATTAAGGATATTCCTGAAAGCCCATTCATCATCAACAACCAGTATAACGGTATTTTTTTCCATTGAGGTAATAATACTATCAATTTTAAAGTTTGTTTATAATTTTATTATCTGCAGTACCTTAACAGGCTCTTTTAGCTTAGCGGGGTCAACCCTGACTTTTCCGTCCCACAACGCCGCAACACACGACTGGAACGCATTGTCCTGGATATTGTCAACACTGGTATTTTTTACACTGCCGTCCTGATCTATTTTAAACTTGAGTATTACCTTATTTCTCTTAACATCATTTTGGGCCAGGCACCCCTTGAAATCATCAGAATTGGACAAGGTCGAAAGCTTGACAAGATCGCTCAGTTCCTCATTGGCAAACAAAAGCCCCCTGTTATCAAAAAGATCAACGGAGCCCTTATAATCCTTCAGGGCGGCGACGCCAAGTACCGGTTTTACGGGTTCCGCAAATGATTCCTGTACTTCGGGAACTTCTTCTTCAATACCGGTCTCATCATCACCCCGGGCAACCGCGTCACCCCTGGGGGCCAGAATTTTCTGCGTATAGGTATCGCTGTCGTCTATGGAAGCCGAAAAATCGGCATTCATAAACTCGCCTGCGGTCAGCATTGTAATATCCGCTACGGTTAGATCATCATCACCGTTAATATCCTCATTTTTATTCCTGTTGTAAATTTCCACGTAATCTTCCCTGCTGCACGCTGCCCCGCTCTTTTCAAGATGGGTAAGTATACACCAGTAAAGCTCTTTGCCTGTTTTTTCATCTTTGTAATAAATTCCGTAATGCGAAGGCGTTTTAAAAAACGAGGTCTCAATCCCCCTTATTGCCAGGGCGGAATGCATTAAGGCAGCGTAATGCTGGCTGTCCGGGGTATGCCTGCCGTCCAGGGCTTCTTCAAAAGAATCAGCCCTCGGCGCTGTAGCATCACAGTGATAAAGAGTATCAATAAGGATATTATGTATTTTTCCAATCAGGTAATCAACTTCATTTACGGTGTATTCCCTTAATATTACGAAACCCTCCCGGTCGTTATAAAGGGCTTTTTTATCGGGAATAAACCTGGTATTTTTTAAAAAACCGTTAAGGGCTTCCTGTATTTTGGGGGAAATCTTTTCATTAACCAGTATATTCTTGTACAGGGTTGAATCTGAAATATTTGCAGAATAGACAGTAAAAGATGACAATAGGCAAAGTAATATATACATAAAGAAAAACCCTCCGTAATGTATCTTATTTCTATATTAGATTGCCGCAAACCATGTCAATATCAATGATTTACTTTAAGCACAAAAAGATACCTCATGTTTTTTTACCGGTAAACATTTTGCTCCGTCTGAGCTTTTTTGCTAATAATTACAGATAGTTTATGTCTATATCGGCGGAGTTTGAAGCAAGGCAACGATTTTTTTTAAATATCAATTAAATCATATTGACTATTACTGTTATTAATCGAATTATTATGAATTATGGAACACCGGTATTTAACAGCGTACAATATTGCCGATAAAATTCCCCTCAGGCAACTCCGAAACATTGAGCCCACTTTTGGAACCGTTTATTACAAGTCGGGCGAACTTGTAGAAATACATACCGGGAACGCCAGGATGTACGTTTTTGCCTCGGGCACCATCGTCTTTTTCAACTGTCCGAAGGCTGAGCATGAAGAAATGATATCAAACCTGATCAGCAACAATGAAAAAATCTTTAAAAATATTCTCTATCCCGAATACATGTCAACTTCGGACAACATAATGATCGCCATAGGGGACAAAATCCAGGTTGATTTTGATTCAATCATACTGACATCCATAGATGACGAGGCGCTGAGAATTGCGGCGTTAATGCTTTCCGACAGCATCATACTCGATTATTACGAAAACTACGTCGAGGAAATGCTTGTAAAATCCCATGAATTTTCGACACAGACACGAAAGTTCGGCAGGCTGCCCAGAGCGAATAAAAGACTCATGCGTTTTATAGGCGAATGCATGCAGACAAAACAGGCGATTATCACCAACCTGTTCGTGCTTGATAACCCTCCCGAAATATGGGAAGACCACGCGCTAAACTTCCTGTACCACGAAACCCGCAAACTGTTTGAAATTTCATACAGGTTCAAAACAATCGACTACAAGCTTAAGACCATACAGGAAAACCTGTCCCTGCTTATAGATTTGTCATCCGCGAGAAGCGGATTATGGCTTGAGCTTATTATTGTACTGCTGATTCTAACGGAAATAATAATAACGCTGGTCAATCATTTTCTGTAATCAAAGAACAACGCAGGCAAGGTAATTGATCATAAGTTTCTGCCTCAGGAATATTCTTTCAAACGCGGTTATGCCGAAACTCCCGGCGTATTCCGACGAGTGATAATCCCTACTGAACTCAACCAGCCTTATTTTTTCCCCTGCCGCGACACTTTTTACAACTTCAAAAATCTGCATGAAATAATCGTTGTTATCCGTTTTGATATTAATCCTGCCGCCTCTTTTCATTACGC
>JAFGOL010000138.1 GCA_016926495.1 Oligoflexia bacterium | reverse complement strand
TACCCTGTATGGTGCCTATTCCTCTCCACTCCGCGTCACTTATTTCAAAAACCTCAAACAATTTTTTCATGGCTGGGACGTTGCCTTTGGGAGTAACGATCCTTTCGTAATTATTAATAACGCCGTATCTGTTCTGTTCTGTATTTTTCATCAGGATAAGAATGGATTCCATAATATCAGTTGCCTCAAACCCCGTTACAACACCGCATACATTATATTTTTTTATAAAATTGAAATATTCAAAACCTGTTACCGCGCTTACATGTCCGGGCAGGATCAGTCCTCTTATCCTGTTGTTACTGTCACTGAGTATTAAATCAAGGGCAGGGGGTATAACCTTATTCATGGGCAGGACCGAGAAATTATTTAACCCCTCATTGCGTGCTTCAAGTATGGTTGCGGCGATTAACGGAGCCGTCGTTTCAAAGCCAATACCAGGCAGAATGATTTCCCTGCCGGGATTTTCCCTGGCCATGTTTAATGCTTCAAGCGGGCTGTAAATTATTTTAACGTTTTTATAATTTTGCAGGCAGTCGTTTTGCGCCGGAACTTTTATCATGTCGCCAAAGGTGGTAATAATATTTTTTTCGTCACGGGCAAGATCTATAGCGTTTTGAATATCGCCTGCGGAAGTAACGCAGACGGGGCAGCCCGGCCCGCTTACAATATTAATATTCTCCGGTAAAAGCGATTTTATCCCATAACGGGCTATGCTCATTGTATGAGTACCGCAAACTTCCATAATTGATATACCGGTACCAGAAATCTCATGAATTTCGTTAGCAAGTTTGCTGATCATGTTTCTATAATCCGAACCCATTTTACCTGCCCGTTTTTTTATAAAACTCATCCCACAATTTTTGTTTTTCGGTGAAATCTTCTTCCCGGATTTTTTCAATTGCAAAACCGGCGTGCAGTAATACAAAATCCCCTATCGACGGTTTGTCTTCAAGAAGCATTGTTGAAACGGAAATTTTAACGCCGTCTTTTTCAGCCACGGCTGTTTTTTCGTCACTAATCTCAATGATTCTAACAGGTACAGCCAAACACATTTTACGTTCCTTACAGTAACGCCTGTCCGTATGATATACCGGCGTCATTAACAGGCACATTCTCGTTAAAATAAAAATCAATGCCTGTGCCCTTAATATTATCAAAGAGCATTTCACACAATAGTTTATTTTGAAAGCACCCGCCCGAAAACACGACCCTTTCCGGCCCAATTATTGATATCGCCTGCATAATCGCGGATACTACCCATGCGTGGAATTTACGGGCAATTACGCTTTTGTCATATAGATGTAATTCATTAATGATTTCCTTTATAAGCGTTGAATGACGAATAGTAATGTAACCGGAGCCTGAAATATCCAGGTTAACGCTGTATGACTGCTTTACGTCATGGGCATTTTCGGCTTCCCTTTGCAGCAGTATCGCTGCCTTCGCTTCATAATCCGCGATGTCCGCAATACCCAGTATTGAAGCTATACCGTCGAACAGCCTGCCTAACGAGGAGCATTCGGGGGAATTTATGTTATTGTCAATAAGCTTTCTTACATCCTCTATCCTGTTTTTTGCAAAAATATCAGGATAAATCCCCGATTGTCTGCAAAGTGATATACCGATCCTGTCTGTTTCATGTATGGCCTTTTCACCGCCCGGAAGTTTGAAATATTCAAGCTGTCCGGTCCTGGAAAAATTATTATAGTCCCTGCCTATTTTTAAAAATTCAAAGCCCCATATCCTTCCGTCCGTTCCGTACCCTGTTCCGTCACATATGATTCCCAGTACATCCTGCCCCAGGAGACCGTGTTCTCCCATTACGCTTAGCGCGTGCGCGTGATGGTGAAAGACCTTGCCGTATGTTTCGTTGAAATTTTCATATCCCGGATGAGCGTCAATGTTAATTTTTTCGGGATAAATACCAAGTAATTCGGAATTTATGGCAACCTGTTGTTTCTGGTACTTCAGGTTACGGTAGTCCATAAGGTCGCCTATATGCTGGGACATATATATTTTTTCATTTTTTCTTAGGCTGAAAGTATTTTTAAGGTTTGCGCCCATTGCCAGGCTTTCGGATTTTCCCGTTATCTGCGTTGCAAAAGCTGAGGGGATCATGCCCCGTGATTTCCTTATGGTTTGCACCCTGCCGTTAACAACCTGGACGATAGAGTCGTCGGCACGGTTTACGATTTCCCTGTTATTTGACAGGGCGGCGTCAATAATTTTTTCATCAATCAGCTTATTGATCTCAGAGTCATTTATACATATCGGTTCGTCTTTTTTATTGGCGGAAGTGAAAACCAGCACGTCAAAGTAGTTCATAAGCAAATAGTGCATGGGGGAATACGGAAGCATGAACCCCAGGTAATTATTGTCAGGAGATATATGGTCAAGAAGATCGTTTTTTTTCTTTAGTAAAACTATGGGAGCTGTTTTTGACAAAAGCAAATTTTTCTCAAGCTCGCCTGCAAAACAGAATTTTTCTATAACCGGTAAGTCACGGGCCATCAGGGCGAATGATTTACCAGGCCTTTTTTTGATCCTTCTCAGTCTGTCCACGGTGTCAATGTCAGGCGTGCAGGCAATATTAAAACCTCCCAGCCCTTTTATTCCGACTATCATGCCCTTTCTTATTAATTCAGCTGTTTCTTCGAACAGTGCGGACGGATTTTTATTCTTCATTGTGTGATTCAGAAAATATAACACCGGCCCGCATTCGGGACAGGCGTTTGGCTGGGCGTGAAACCTGCGGTTGCCGGGATCTGTATATTCCGCGAGGCAACTGTCGCACATTGTAAAATTATACATGCTTGTGTTGGCCCTGTCGTAAGGCCTGTCTTTAATAATGCTGAATCGCGGACCGCAATTGGTGCAGTTTGTAAAAGGGTACATATACCTTTTGTTGTTTTTATCGGAAATATCATTGAGGCAGTCTCTGCATACGGCAATATCCGGGGCAATTTCCGCTTCCTTGTAAAAACCGGAATTAATACTCTCTTTTATTATAAATGTACTGTCCGGACGCGTTAGCGTATCGTGAACATGGAATGATTCAATAACGGCATTTTCCGGGGGCTGTTTTTTAAGCCTGTCGGTAAATATTCCTATTGAATCATCATCACCCTGAACTTCGATTATCAGACCGTCTGTTGTATTCAGAACAAATCCGGTCAGCCCAAGCCCGGTGGCATACCTGTAAACCGTCGGTCTGAAGCCGACTCCCTGCACAGTGCCTTTAATGGTAATTTTTTTTCTAACTGAATTTTTCAATTTCATTGCCGAGCCAGTCGATCCAACCGGCGAGGGTTTCCTTTCTGGTGGCGGAAACCCTGAAGATTTTCGCAACCGGATTTACCTTTCTGACTTCCTTTTCCAGCACTTCAAGACTGATATTGCATATTTCAGATAATTCAATTTTGTTAATTATTATTACGTTTGCCTGTTTAAAAATTGTGGCGTATTTGGCCGGCTTGTCGTCGCCTTCTGTTATTGAATAAACAAGCACCCTCATGTGTTCTCCGAGATCAAAGCTTGCGGGACAGACAAGGTTCCCGACGTTTTCAATAATGACAAGGTCCAGTTTTTCCAGATCAAATTCCCCGATTGCGGCACTTACCATTTTGGCATCCAGGTGGCAGCCGCCCTCTGTATTTATTTGTACAACCGGTACGTCACGAGTGGCGAGTCTTTCCGCGTCTTTTGAAGTGAAAAGATCTCCCTCAATTACGGCTATTCTGTATTTTTTGCAAAGTTCTGAAATAGAATTTTCAATTAATGTTGTTTTTCCCGCTCCGGGCGAACTTATTATATTTATCGCAAGTATCCCGTTTTTTGTAAATTGCCTCCTGTTGTCATTACCGATAGCGTTGTTTTTTATCATTACATTTTTTAAGACCTTGATCTCCATACTGTTTAAAAACTCCTAATCCTCGGTTTCTATTGATTCCACAAAAAATCCCTCTTTATTTACTTCGTTGTATACGAGTTCGGCACCTTCCAGCACGGTATTCCTGCACAGTTCCGTAAAGTAAAACTCAAATGATTCCGTGCTTACATGGCCGGGGTTTCCTTTTCCGAAAGTTATTTTAAGTACCCGCTTCCCTTTGGCTCCGGCTTCCTTTTCAAGCTCGGCGCTTAGGAT
>JAFGOL010000137.1 GCA_016926495.1 Oligoflexia bacterium | reverse complement strand
CACCCTCTGAGAGCACGTTTTTAATCAGATCAAAAAGCTTATCCACCAGATCAGCGGCATCCTTTTTCGTGCCTCCTATTTGCTCAAAAATTTTATTTACCAAATCAGCCTTTGTCATAAAAAGCCTCCCATAGATACAATACCAATTTCTTTAAAAAAATCAACGTATTTCAATACCAAACTCATTAATTAGTATTTCTAAAACTTTTTTTATTGATTCATCCACCTCATTGTCCACAAGGGTCCTTTCCTTATTCGAAAAAATAAAATAATAGGCCAGACTTTTTTTACCTTCGGGTATACCTTTGCCCGTGTAAAAATCAAATATTCCGAAATTCGCCAGATCGGTTATACGTTTTTTTCTTATCACGGATGAAATATCCTCATGAGAAACCCCGTTTCCGACTATAAAAGACAAGTCTCTTCTTATCAACGGAAACCGGGGAATTTCCCTGAAGGAAGTTGCGGACCCGAAGCATTCCCTGACGACGGCCAAATCAAGTTCAAATACAAAAACGTCGGTACCGGTCAATTCAAATTTTTCCGCGAGATCAGGATGTATTTTACCGATAAAACCGGCGTCCCTGCCGCAGCAGGAAATAACAGTGGAAAATCCTGGATGCAGCAGCAGTGGCCCCCCTCCCTTCATCTTGTCAAGACCCCATTTAGGAACTTTCAGTGAGGCAAAAAGGGCGTCAAGCTCACCCTTGACCCTGAAAAAATCAATATTGCCGTTTCCGCCCCAGTCTTCGTTATTAAGCACTCTACCGGTGCAAACCGAGCATAAAAATTCCTTTTCTCTCACTACCGATTCGTCAAACCCGGGCCTTGAAACGTTTTTGTCCCCGGGTAAATATGTTTTTCCGATTTCAAAAAGCTTTATGTCCATGTTTCTGTGATTTAAATTATACCTTACGGCCTCCAGCAGAGACGGCAGCAGGCTCACCCTCATGTATTTCATTGTTTCGGAAATAGGGTTTAAGATCCTTACCGCCTCATTCTCCTTATAACCAAGTAATCCGTGGTAATTTTCCGGGACAAAGCTGTATGTAATGGCTTCAAGATATCCCAGGGACTTCATGGCCTTTTTTGCCACGGAATAAAAATCATCACCGTTATTCAGCGAATTCATTTCCATGATCACCGGCGGCATTGTTGAAGGAATACTGTTGTAACCCGCCAACCTGGCTATTTCCTCATAAACATCCTCTTTCACTTTAATATCGTTCCTGAAGGAGGGCGGACAAACTCTGATCAAGTTTTCATCGTCCGAAATTTTGAAGAAAGAGCCTGAAAGCAAACCTTTAATATATTCAGGCTGAAGCTCCAGTCCCAAAAAGGATCCGGCCTTTACGGGATCAATCATTATTTCCGGCTGATCCGGTTTTTTAGCGATAACATCAACAGAATCAAAAATTTCCTTAGCGTTGGCAAGTTCCGCAATCAGTGACGTAGCCCTTTCAACCACATCGGGCATTGAAACAAAATCCACGCCCCTTTCAAAACGGTATGACGAATCCGTAGCAATACCGTGTTTTTTGGCCGTTACCCGTATACTCGCCGGATCAAAATAGGCACATTCAAGGATCACGTCAACCGTGGTATCAAATACCCCGGAGTCCCTGCCGCCCATAACTCCTGCAAGTGCAAGAGGCCTGTTGCTATCCGCGATAACAATATCTTCCCCGTTCAGTTTCAGTTCTGAACCGTCAAGAAGTGTAATGGATTCCCTTTCCGCGGGTTTACGGACAATTATTGAATTTTCACCGACAAGGCCGGCGTCAAAGACATGCAGGGGATGGCCGTACTCGAACATGACGTAATTGGTAATATCCACCAGATTGTTTATGGGACGAAGACCCGCAGCCTCAACTTTTCTGCACAACCACTCGGGTGATCGCGATATTTTGACTCCCCTTATCATTCTCCCTATATACCTTGTGCATCTTTCATCGACAATTTTCACCGTAAGGCCGCCGTTACCTTTTTTCAGATTTCCGTACTCCCTGCGCCCAATGCAAAGTTCATTCTTATATGCTGAAGCAAGTTCCCTGGCGACACCGAGGTGTCCGAGCAAATCCCCCCTGTTTGGAGGCACTGATATTTCAAAGATCACGTCGTTTCTGCCCAGCACTTCAGCCACTTTACATCCGGGCACTGTATCTTCGGGCAAAATAATTATGCCCCTGCTTTCCCGGCTTAGCCCCAGTTCCTGTTCGGAACAGCACATACCGCGGGATTCAACGCCCCTTATTTTTGATTTTTTGATAATCATTCCGTTAGGAAGACAGGCCCCCTCAAGAGCAAGTGCCACCTTGTCGTTTTCCTTCATGTTATTCGCGCCGCAAACAATTTGCAAAACACCCGAACCGGTATCCACACCGAGCACCGAGAGCTTGTCCGCATCAGGATGCTTTTTCATGCTGACGATACGGCCGCACACAACCTTTTCAAAACCGTGATCCATGAATTCAATGCTTTCCACTTCAATTCCCTTTTGGGTAAGGGAATCCGCTATATCGACGGCGTTTGCCTTATCAAGAGGCAACATCCCGGAAAGCCAGTCCAAACTAATTCTCATATCAAACACATCCTCAGATAAATTGTTCCAGAAACCTCACGTCATTCTCAAAAAACATCCTCAGATCACTGATACGGTACTTTAACATCGCTATTCTTTCTATACCCATACCGAAAGCAAATCCGGTTATATCGTCGGGATACCCCACATGCCCGAACACGTTTGGATGCACCATGCCGCAGCCCAGAATTTCAATCCAGCCCGTATCCTTACAAAGCCTGCACCCCTTCCCCCTGCACATAACGCAGGTAACATCAACTTCCGCCGATGGTTCAGTAAAAGGAAAATAACTGGGTCTCAGCCTTATATTGGTTTCCTCTCCGAACATATTCCTGGCAAAATACAACAATGTACCCTTGAGATCCGAGAACCGGACTCCCCGGTCAACAAAAAGCCCCTCTACCTGATGAAACATGGGGGTATGGCTTATATCATAATCCGATCTGTATACCCTGCCCGGAGCCAGTATCCTCACCGGAGGCTTTGCCTTAAGCATGGTCCTGATCTGTATCGGAGAAGTATGCGTCCTTAGTACAACCGAATCGTGAATATAAAAAGTATCCTGCATATCCCTTGCGGGATGTTCAGGGGGAATATTGAGCGCCTCAAAATTATAGAAATCATGCTCTATTTCCGGACCTGTAACAACGTCATATCCGAGCGGACGGAATATATCCCTGACCCGGTCAAGCACAATCGTAACCGGATGCAGGGCCCCAAGCCTGATATGCCTGCCCGGCAGGGAAACATCCACTGATTCCGCGGAGATGCTCCTTTGTTTTTCCTGCTCGTTGAGACGGCTTTCAAGGTCATCTATTTTTTTCTGTAATCCGGATTTAAGCCCGTTAACCAGTATACCTGTCTCGCGTTTTTCTTCAGGACCGAGACTGCCTATGGACTTCATGATCTGCTGAAGCTCGCTCTTCCTGCCGAGAGCTTTTACCTTAAATGACTCGAGATCCTTTTTATTATCAACAAGGGCAAGTTCCCCGATGAGACCTTTTTCCAGATCTTTAAGCCGTTCCTTCATCGCAGAACAGGGCCCGGGTTCAACCTATTGCCTTTCTGGACGTTTCTACCAAAGTGGAAAAGGTTCCGGAATCGTCTGCCGCTATTGAAGCAAGTATTTTTCTGTCCAGCTCAATACCCGATTTTTTCAACCCATGGATAAGACGGGAATATGAAAACCCGTTCATCTTTGCGGCAGCGCCGATCCTTGTGTTCCAAAGCTGCCTCATCATTCTTTTCTTTCTTTTACGCGATCCGTAAGAATATTGCAGCGCGTGTATTACGGCTAATTTCGCGATCTTAAAAACATTTGATCTCCTGCCGACAAAACCTTTCGCCAGCTTAAGCCATTTGTTTCTTCTGCGCCTGGTTTTATAACCACCTTTTGCCCTGGACATTGTATTTTCACCTCTTTTAATTTATTGTTATATTTAAAAAATCACGTCAAAAAGCATACGGAAGCATTTTTTTGACCCTTTCCGCGTCGCT
>JAFGOL010000136.1 GCA_016926495.1 Oligoflexia bacterium | reverse complement strand
TCATTAAGATAACCCTGCCATTTTTCAGGGGCCAGTTCCGTCCCGGCATGCACTCCGGTTGATGCTACACAAAAAAAGCCAATAAATACAACAACAACAAGCTGTTTCATAAGCTCATTATATACTGTTCCGCAAAACAAAACACCAATGAAATTAGAACCTAATTATTTGCAATATTTGCTATTGACTTTTTTGCTTAATTACTGTATAATAATTAATATGGACAGGGTGTATTGTTATTGTATAGTCGCTTCTCTTGTATTATTTGGTGCCTGTTTTGAGCGCAGGGACAAGGACAGCAGCGAATGCCCTGATAATATATGCATTCTCAAATATTGTCCCGACTACAAAGCGGAAGTAAACGAAAGCGATGAAAGCAGCAGCGTCTGTAATAATAACGGGACATGTTTCCTGCGCAACATGCCCCTGTACAGCCAGTTAAACAGTAATATTCCCGCCGGAGAAATAGCATGCGGCCCAACGGCGGTTTCCATGGCCATGGACAGTGCCGTTAAAAATTCCACGCAAAGTGTTACGGGCTGGTCAAAAAACTTCTCGCTGATAAACGCGCAAAATGATCCCACGGGTTCGTCCGATTCCCTGTGTCCCGCTTATGACATAGAATGCAAAAAAATTGTAGCAGCGGGGACCGAGCTTATTTCGGAGACCTGGGCCGATAGCAGCGCGTACGAGGTATATTCAAGAGAAATAAACGACTTCTGGGCTAACAGGAAGACAGAGTTCAGCAATTCCGAAAATTACGACACCGGCGATTTTCCGAATACTCTCAGCAAGTGTTCATTTATAACGGGTGAAATGT
Organism: Oligoflexia bacterium; assembly: GCA_016926495.1. Lineage (GTDB taxonomy): Bacteria > Bdellovibrionota > JAFGOL01 > JAFGOL01 > JAFGOL01 > JAFGOL01. The sequence goes on along the minus strand of JAFGOL010000136.1, from coordinate 2,141 downwards.
CTATTACAAATACCACTCCGTGGGTGAATATTCTGCTTTATCTGAAATATCCGTCAACAGTCACACAGACTTCCAAAACAGAAAGCGGCATGCCCATATCACATATTTCCATTAGTTCCGAAAGTATAACCGGGCATTACATAACCCTTAACGGCTACGACGCAACAGGAAAAGACCTTTTTTTTAAATTTCACGATCCGACGCTGGGCCTTAAATGGTACGGGATCAGGGAAGCGGAGGTTGGTAAAACGCAATGCGTACAATGGACGGGAGAAACATGCACCCAGTATATAGTCATAAACAGCATACCGGAATATTTTGAGCAAAAAATAACGTACCTGGTGGAAGTCAGGGGGGAAGAGGCTAAAAACGGCTACCAGTTCAGACTGGTTGCAAACATAGGCGGATTTAAACCATAATGGCGCCGTCTACTGTAAAATGTCAGTTTGGCGACAATGCCATAATTTTTTATTGGGTTTATCGAAATAGGGATATAAAATAAAATTTAATGAAAAAGTATTTATTAGTATCCCTTGCGGTCATCGCAGTCCTTTTGCTCTATTTAAAAACACAAGGCAGAGAAAACAGGCGCTCGGATAATTATGAAGATCCTGAAACAACCGCTGACATCAGTAACGAAGAAATATCCGGTGAAAACAGCCGCGCGGCGCAGAACAGGAATATGACGAAACACGCTGGCAGCGATATCTATTCCGGCACGGAAACCGGCGATATTCTGAAAAATATTTCGGAATCATACGAATATCTTGATTCACCTTCCACGGATAAAGGCCGGGAACTGTTCAGGCAGATAAGGCAGCTCAAATCCGAACCTGAACAGACCTTCAGGGAAATTTCCGCGACTATAGATAAAATCCCCGCGGGACAGGAAAATTTAAGACAGTTTTTTATCCAGCTGACGTCCGGTCTCGACGTTGAAAAGAGAGAAAAACTTTCCTTTCTTGAAAATCAGCTTCTGCGCTCCCTGCAAAATGTAAACACGGAAAACGAACAGACTTACTTCACTCCTTCCATAATAATGGACACCTATACACGGACATCATCCAATCAGGACCAGGCTGAAAAAGTAATACTTAAGGCTATACCCCTTGCACCGTCCATAATACAAAAAAGGCTTATCAACTCATTCACCCAGTCTTTTCCGGACAGGGCAAAGGAACTATTCGGCAACAATCAATAAACGGGCGTAGTCCTTTTAAAGGAATCCAGATCGGTTATCATTTCCTCAAACTCCGGCAGTTTATAAGCATTCGAAGGCGTAACATAAACGCTTACCGAGGCCATAGTACGCGGAGCAAGGGCTTTTTTAAACGTCTCAGATATTTCGGTTAACTTAAGCCTTTCGATCATTTTGGCCAGTTCGTCGCCGTATGTATGATCTCCCTTAAGGACCGCCGTGAGTATCAGTTCGGCCATCCAGTCGTCAAGCGTCCTGTTCCTTTTTCTTATCTTGTTTATCAGGGATTTTCTGGCTTCTTCAAATTGCTGTCCTGGCAATGATTCCAGGTAGCCCGGAAACCGGTCAAAGACCCTCCTGACCCTTTCGGATATGTAAAACGGATCGTGCCTGTCCGATAAAACCGTAAACGTAATCCCCAGGACCTTTTCAAAAAAATCAAGCCTGCTTTCCACCACGTACCCTATCTGCTCCCTGTTGCGCAATTCCTCAAAAAAATACGGGGACATAAAAGCCATACCGGTCTGTATAACGGCGCTAAGCCTTGTACTCCTGTCGCCAAACTGAATAAAAGCAGCCCAGCAACTATCACCTGAATTGGATTTCACGACGCGGGCCGACGGCCTGCCGACGGGATACCTGAATATCAGGTCCGCCGGGAGGTCCTGCCCGGAAATTTTGTCTGAGCCAAAAGCCGAATAAATATAATCAACAAGTCCGGTCACGGCTTCGGAACTGATGTGCCCGTAAGCATAGGCTTCAACCTGGATCTTACGGAAAAGCCCTCGGGCAAAATGCCTGATGTCCTCAATCCCTATATTTTCCGCCATACCGTCATAAACCGACCTGTGTATATTTGTCTTGTGAATAAGATCATACAGGCAGTACCGGGCTGTTGAATAGGCGTCGGATCTCTTTAAATTATCATAATCCCTGACGAGCC
>JAFGOL010000135.1 GCA_016926495.1 Oligoflexia bacterium | reverse complement strand
CTATAATCACGGTGTATTTAAAATTTACGACCCTAATTTTCCGGGCAACACGACAAGGGAGGTTACATACACATATCAGGGAAACTGGGGAATATATAATTCAGGAACCTCAGCTGCATCAACAAGGTTCCAATACAATGTTTTCGGAATTGTGGGGCCGAGCCTGTTCCACAACTTCAACAATGCCTATGATATTTACGAGATGGCGGAGCTTGATCCCTGTTTTAAAGACCAGAGCAAATTCCCCACGATCAGTCTGACCGCTCCGACAGATACCGATCATGACGGAAAACTCGACGTTGAATCAACTTCAGAAAACGGCACAACGCTTACAGGTACGATAACCGGGGGAGCCGCACAACCAACCCATACGGTAATTTACGTTAATGCGACAAAATATGACGCTGCGATTGCCGCAGGCGGTGCTTTTTCGCAAAAAGTGCCCCTGTTCTGCACGGAATCAAATTCATCTTCCGATACAATCAACGTTGAAAGCAAGGATAACATCGTCGAGTTTCTGGTAACCGAATCGAACGAGTGGGAAAAATACGCGGGATTTAAAAGATATATTATAAGCTGTACAGGACCCACCCCTCTTGCAAAGGTTACATTAACATGGTCGCATACCCTTGACATAGACCTGCATCTTACAGCGCCTGATGCAACAGACATCGGGTACATGGGGCAGAACTACCAGAACCAGTATGACTCAACTTTGCCTTACCTTGACTTTGACGACACAACAGGCATGGGACCTGAGCACATGTTTTTTAACTCTGATCAAAGCCTTGACGAAGGCAGTTATACCGTAAGGGTGAATTACTGGAGCAAAAAATCTTACGACACGGCGCCGGTCGTAACCTATACGGTAAAGGTCGAGTTGGGATTCATGGTAGACGGGGTGCCTGTTTACGAAGCTCCTCAATACTATACCGGGACTTTATCCTCCGTGGGTGACTGGGCAACCGTTACATCCTTTGAGTATCCGCCTGAAGCGACATCAAAAACACTGCCCGAAGGAAGACAGGGAAATTGATAAAAAAACTGTTTTATATTTTAACGGCAGCGGCCTGCTTTTGTTTTAATGTTTCGGCATCGGGCGCGGCCCCTGCCGTTACGGGGAAAAGCGCGGAAAAAAGCAGGGTAATCAAACAGGCAAGGTATGTAATAAGGAGTACAGCCAACGGCGATACCGAGATGCTGATAAATAATCCGGACGGCAATATCACGATCAGCCTGGAACTGCAAAAATTCGGTTGTGACAGGTTATGGGATAAAGGCTGCTGGACAAAGAAAAACTATACAGGAAAAATATCCCCTCAAAAAGTCAGGGGTATTATCAGCGCCATACAAAACAGCAAATATTATAAAAATCCCCTGCCCCCATACATGCCCGCGCCCGGGGAAGACCAGTACTCCATAGGGCTTATTTACGACAGGGAGCCGCATCTTTACATGAACCTGACACACGGCAAGCTCGACAAGTTCAACGATTATAATGATCTGAAAAGAAAGTTTGACGAAATACTAAAGCTGTTTGTACCACACGTTCATTGATTCAAAACCGGTCGCAATCCTGGTATTATTGACCAGCAGGCCGGAAAACCTGTAGCCGTTTCGCGCGAAACTTATATTCATTCCGGCGGACAACGCCCTCGCTATGGTAAAGGCAATCCTTTTACCCTGTTTTTTCATGTCATCTTCCATTCTTTTCATAACATGGTATGAAAAATTATGTCCCCTGTGTGCAGGCGGGGTAGCAAAATCAGTCAGTTCGACATTGTTATCGTATACGTCAATTTCGCACGAAGCCATGGACACGATTTCATCGCCTGAATAACAAGCGTAATAAACGATATTTTCCTTCATGGTACTTATAAGATAGTTTTCGTCAGAAATAGGAAAAGGATAATGCTCAAACACCTGCCTGTACACAGCGCACGCTTTTGGAACGTCCTTTTCCTCTACTATTTTTATCATATATTCACCCGGCAAGGCGCCGATCTTATCGTTTTTCTTTTTCATGCACGCTGCCTGAACACCGTCTATTTCGGCCTTTAACACGGGAGCAACGCTGTTTCTCTCCGGGGAATAAAACCCGGACATAAACAGGCAACTGTCATTGTTTCCGAAATAACCCGGAATTGAAGCCTCGACCTCAAAACCGTGACCGGAAAATTCCCTGCTAAAACGTGCGGGGACTTTCGCGAAAATTTTTGAATACCCGTTGTCCAGGGCCAGCTTTTCGATTTCCGCCAGAAATAACGAAACGTCATGCCCGACATTAAGATGCATAACGTATATCCTGTCATTGTACTTTCCGTGCTGTACTTTTGAACCCGATATTTCAGTTATAACATCCGTCATTTCCTTCTCTTCATCCTCTCCGTATTCTGGGGAATAAGCGAAATAGTATCGTCTGTATCTGACAAAAGCTTTTCTATTCCGATAGGGTTTGACTGTTCGGCCGCGTCATCCATGTTCAGGTGCAGTTTGCACGCGTCGCAATCCATGTTGCAATTTAAATACCTGGCAGGCTCCCTGTACGTTGTTATTATTCCCTCGTAATTGCGAAGTATGACTTTATCCGAAGACCACGAAATTATATAGTTGGGTGTAAGGGGTATTTTACCCGCCCCGCCCGGAGCATCAACGACGTATGTGGGAATGGAAAAACCGCTCGTATGACCGATCAGGCTTTCCATAATTTCAATACCCTTGCCTATCGGGGTCCTGAAATGCGACAAGCCTTCCGCCAGGTCGCATTGGTACAGGTAATAGGGCCTTACCCTGTGCTTGACCAGCTTCTGAACAAGGTTCTTAATAATTCGCGGACAATCGTTAACACCGGACAGCAGAACAGACTGGTTGCCGAGCGGTATTCCGGCTTCGGATAATTTGTTAAGTGCCATAATTGAAGCACCGGTTATTTCCTTGGGATGATTAAAATGAGAATTAATCCACAGGGATTTATACTTTCTGAACACGGATAATAAGTCATCGGTGATCCTGAAGGGAAGTACTACCGGCATCCTGGTACCAAGCCTTATTACTTCTACATGAGGGATTCGCGCAATTTCTCCCAACAGCCAGTCGATTTTTTCGTCTTCCAGCATCAACGGGTCACCGCCGGACAGAAGCACATCTCTTACCCTGGGAGTATTTTTGATATATTTTACCCCCTCGAGCAAATCCTTTTTGGACAGCACATGGTCACTGTCGCCCACTTTCCTTTTCCTGGTGCAATGCCTGCAATACATGGAGCAGTAATTACATACGTTAAAAAGCACCCTGTCAGGGTACCGGTGGACTATTGTTTTTACAGGACTGTCCTTGTCTTCAGACAGGGGATCGATCATGTCATTATGCTTTACATCCAGTTCCTTGTACGAGGGAAAGGACTGTTTAAAAACCGGATCATTCATATAATCACTGACATCAATAAGCGATAAATAATATGGAGTAATGGCAAGCGGGAATTTACTCAAAACTTCTGTTGAGTCGCGCAAAAAATCCTGCCCGGGCCTGATACCGAGCAGTTCAAACGCTCTCGGCAAATCCCGGATAATATTTTTCAAATGCCATCTGTAGTCATACCAGTTTCCGCCGCCGTCATGGGAAATCCGTGACTTGATCTTATCCTTGTTGGTTTTTGCCCCCATATAAAAGTGCTATCAAATTATGACATAATGTAAAGGCCTTTTCGTATTCAGCAAATATTCCCTGATAAAATATAATTTCCGCATTCAATTCCTTCCACTTTCTTTATCTCGCTGACCATGCGTTTTCCTTTTTCCTTTTCAATGTATATTACAAGGTCGGCATTTCCGGCGATCCAGCTCCGCGGGATCGAAATATCAAGATTACCGTGCCCCAGTATCGAGAGTGTTTCAAGCCTGCGCAGAGCGTCCCTGCACGAGTTGGCGTGCAGGGTGCATATAACTCCCCTGTGACCTGTATTCATCGCGTGCAGGAGGTCATAGGCCTCCTCCCCCCTCACCTCGCCTATTATTATCCTGTCCGGTCTCATCCTGAGCGCGGCCTTAACAAGGTCCCTTATCGTAACTTTGCTGTCGCAGTCAGCGGTAGCAAAACGCGCTTCAAGGCTGATAACGTGAGGCAGCCTGATGTTAAGCTCCGCCGTGTCTTCAATGGTAATTATCCGTTCATGCCTGAATTCCTCACCCATACACTCAATGCTGTTCACAAGGGCATTGACCAGCGTTGTTTTGCCCGTGCCTGTTCCTCCGGCTACAATAATATTCTGCCTGTCTGACACGGCCTTTTTTAAATAATCGCTGTCCGCCCTGTCAAGCATGCCTGTTTCCACTATTTTATCAAGGCCGGCCATACCGCAATTATGCCTCCTTATCGTAATCACAGTACCGGTCAACGAAACAGGAGGTATTATTATATTGCACCTCGAACCGTCCGGGAGCTTGCCGTCGAATACCGGGTGATTGTAATCGATACTCCTTGAATTGAGCATTGAAACAGTATCGATGAATTTTTGCCGTTGAATGTCATTCACGAGCAGCGGGACCGGGGCAAGCCTTCCGTTTTCCTCAATATAAATCCCGGAGTTACCGTTTATCATGATTTCGGTTACGCCCTCCCTGACAAAAAGTTTTTTAAGATCTTCCTCAAAGCAGCCGTAATATTCTTCGAGGCCAGGAGATAATTCACTGTGCCCGTTGCTGTTTTGTATTATACGATCTATTATTTCGGAATTAGACGGCATGGCTATTCCCGCTTTACCTCTTCACCAAGCGCTTCAACAAGCAATTCTTCCAGTTCCCTGTCCAGCATAAAACCCTCGCACCTGAACCTTATCGACGGAGTAACCATTATAGCAAGTTCCGAATCGGAATTACTGCTTTCATTGAGGGAAAATATGTCAGAAATTACCGGGACCTCGGACAAAACAGGCAAACCGCTGTTTCCTCTTGAAGACATTTTATGAATGAGGCCGGATATAAGCACGGACTTGTTGCTGTCAACCGTAACAACAGTGCTTACCCTCCTTACGGAAAACGACGGTATGTCACCCTGTCCTGATATACCGTCCATGCTGCTGAATTCACTCTCTATATTAAGTTTCACGGTATTGTCGTTAATCACCCTTGGAATAAAATTGAGCATTACTCCGTAATTTTTCCACTCGACCGACGAACTGAACCTTGAGCTGAGCCTGATCGGCAATTCACCGCCGGCATGAAAAACCGCTTTTTCAGAATCGTTGGCGCTGAGAGAAGGATTGGCGAGTATTCTTATCCTGCCCTTTTGCTTCTCAAGGTTTAATACGCTGTCTATTTCGATCCTGGAAAAAACGGTATGCCTCGTAACATTGTACTGCGTGGGTATGTCAAATCCGAGCTTTCCTGACAGGGAGCCTGAAACTTCCATAATTTTTACGTCTATATCAACCTGGTACGGGACAACGGCTATATCCGGTACCGCGTCCGCGTACCTTGTTTTGATATGGTGCGTAACATTATCAAGCTGCTCCCTGCTCCTCACACTGCCTTTAATATACATTATTCCGGCGACCTCACTCACGGATATATCATAAAGTCCCAAGTCAAAGAGTTCTGCTGTAACTGCCCTTATCCTCTGTCCCTGAAGCGACGCGGATGTTTTCGCGTAATTCATTACCCCGGAATGAGATGACACGACCTTGTTTACAAGGTCCTGCTCTTCTGCGTTTTCAATCAGGCCGGTTATATATATATAATCTCCGGCATTTGCCACGCGCACACCTTTCACGCCCGACAGGGCCTGCCTGACCGCGCCAAGCCGCTGGTATACTTCCGCGGAGATTACCGTAAACGAATACCCTGATATTTCACCTTTTTTGTTCCATATTTTAATATCGGAACTGCCTTTTCTTCTTGCGGAAATTGAAAGATCTTTGCTGCCGCTTCTGCTTACTTTAATTATCCTGCTGTTGGCCACCGTAACTTTTTTAATACCTGTTCCGTCTATAACGCGGGACTCACCCACATAAAGAATATTAATCTTGTCCAGCTTGTCGTAAGCACCTGCCGAATACAATAAATTCAGTAAAAAAATCAATATCATGACAAAAGATACTGCAAAAAGCAGTCCGGCCCGAACACCCCATTTTTCATTTGATTATTTGCAAATATCGGACAAACTATACAAATATGAGAAAAAATCTGGCAGCTCCCAATGTTTATTTAATTTTTCTGATTACCATTATTATATTTTTCTCCATATTAGTAGCCAGCCTGGGTAATAAATACGCAACCGGGAGGATTATTAATAAAGACAAAAAGCCCGCGTCAATGCTTAAAGTATGTATTCCCGGTAAAAAAGGTACAAACTGCTCTTTAAGCAACAGATACGGTAAATTTACAATTTCTGACGTGGAACTTGAAGAAGGGTCTGTAACAAAACTGATCATAAGGGACCAGTCAGTCATCCGGGAGATACGTATCGAAATTTCACAAAAAAAGCTGTCCGGTCTGAATACTGTATTTGATATCGGGGAAATCGTTCTGGATTTTTAATCCTTAACAGGCAGGGTTATGGTAAAAGTAGTCCCCTTTCCCGCTTGGGAATCAACGGTAATTTCACCTTTCAGGTCCATAACAAAACTGTACGAAATGGAAAGGCCCAGTCCCGTTCCCTTTTCATCATCCTTGGTGGTAAAAAAGGAATGAAAAATCTTTTCAAGATTTTCCGCCGGTATTCCCATGCCGTTATCGGATACTTTTATAACAATATTGCTTCCGCTGTTTGAAGAAGTAACGGTAATTTTTCCCTCGGATTCCCTGCTACTTTCAACTATGGCATCCCTGGCATTCGAAAAAAGATTCATGAACACCTGCTGAAGCTTGCCAAGGTTTGCCTTAAGGGTTGATTTTTGCGCGTCCAGTTCCAGAGCAAATAATATATCCTGTTTCTTATATATAAAGCTTACAAGGCTTACCGTGCTTTCAATAGCCTTATGGACATCAACATCCGAGATATTGTCCCTGTCGCCCTTGGCATAACTTCTGAGTCCCCTTACTATTTCCGATATTCTTTTAACCGCCGCCTCCTGCTTGTCCAGGGCTTTTATACTCAACTCGTGGGGTTCAGGCTCGGATTTTATATAATCCCTTATCAGTTCAAGGTATGTCTGAATAATAGAAAGCGGATTATTGACCTCGTGCGCGACCCCGGCCACAAGTTCTCCCAGGGCGGCAAGCTTGTTGGACCGGAAAGCCTGCGCAAGCAGCTTTTTCATTTCAGATTCTATATTTTTTTTAAGGGTAACGTCCGAAATAACGATCTGGTACGCTTCCTGCCCCTCATGAATAAAATAAGTCACGAGTATTTCCACGTACTTGTTAACTTTTTCCTGGTTCAGCCTTACCTGCAAAGGCCAGCTTACTTTTGAATTTTTCGCTACGGTAAGTTCATCCAGGTAAAGCCTGCTGTAATGTTCATGCACAAACACGGCAAAATCATTGCCCCTGACCTGGTCAGGACTGTCTTTTCCCAAAAGCCTTGCCGCTGACCGGTTGGCGTAAACGATATCATTATTGATCATGATAACAAAACCAAGCGGAAGCAATTCCACCTGGTTCCGGAAATCCGTTTCAGAAAAGACCATTGACACTTTAAAAACTCCAAAAATTCTCTTGAAATTAACCTGATGATTTCATACTCTAAGGACACTATTTAACAATAAAGGAATTTTATTATCAATGGAAATAATAGGTATATATTTTTCCGGCATACTAAGCTTTCTGTCCCCCTGTATCCTGCCGGTCATACCTGTATATTTCGCTACCATACTCGGAAATATAGAACAAAAAAGCAGGTACCGGGTTTTTACGGCCGGCCTGTTCTTTTGTATAGGTTTCACCGTCATATTCACGATACTGGGCATGGGCGCCGCTGCAACAGGAGATCTCATTCAGGGTAACAGGGCAATCATAAATCTTGTTGCCGGGATTATATTAATTATCCTGGGCCTTCATTTTTTACGTATCATAATAATTCCGGTAATGGAGTCTTCCTACAATATAGATGCCGCAAAATTCAGAACTCCCTTTCCTGTTCTGAATGCCCTCATTATGGGTATTATTTTCGGGCTCACATGGTCACCCTGCATAGGGCCTGTGCTTGGAGGCATACTTACGTATATAGCGTCGCAGGAAACAGGAGTGGCAGGCGGCGGTATAAGGCTTATGGTGTTCGGGGCCGGAATTTCAACCCCCCTGCTCCTTTTCGCCCTTTTTACGGATAAGATAACGAAATTCATCAAAAACAACAGGCCGTTTATAACCATGCTTAACAGGTTACTGGGACTTGTACTTGTTGTTTTTGCCGTATACCTGCTGAAAGACGTCCCTGCAAAACCCCAAACCGGCAATCCCTCACCTGATAACGCAAATACCGCTTCCCATCAAATCCTGAAACCCGGTAAGTTACCCTTGCTTGTTGCCGTACATTCCACGGAATGCAGTATCTGTACCGAGATGCTGCCCGTAATAAGAAAACTCCAAAAAAGCTG
>JAFGOL010000134.1 GCA_016926495.1 Oligoflexia bacterium | reverse complement strand
TTTACCCCGTATTGTTCTTCTTGAGCACGAAATATAGCTGTGATAGGAAAGTAGTACGTGAATAAAAAAAAGCTGTCACAATTTATCAGGGAAATACCCAAGTGTGATCTCCATGTGCATCTGGACGGTTCTTTGCGCGTGCCCACTCTTATTGAACTGGCCGGTGAGTCTAATGTCAATCTGCCGAGCTACACGGAACAGGGAATGTATGAAAAGGTTTTCAAGGGAACCTACAAGGACCTTCCCGATTATTTGCAGGGATTTTCATATTCGATTTCGGTTATGCAGACCCCGGAAAACCTTGAAAGGGTTGCTTACGAGTTCGCGTGGGATAATATCAATGAAGGAGTTTGTTACGTTGAAGTGAGGTTTGCTCCGCAATTTCATGTAAACCGGTATATGACGGTCGAGGATGTTGTAGCCTCCGTTTGCAGGGGACTGGACAGGGCAAAAAAGGAGTATAATTCCGGCGTGTCCGTAACAGGCGGGAAAAAACCCGAGTTTGAGTACGGCATAATCGCGTGTGCCATGAGGGCGATTTTTCCCGGGATCGCGGATTACTTTGATAAATTCATGCTTGTTCATTCATACTCATCGGCTTCAAGAGTCGGGGCTCTGGCAAGTTACGAACTTGTACTGGCAATGATCAAAGTCAGGGATATGGGATATCCTATAGTGGGGTGTGATCTTGCCGGAGCGGAATACGGTTTTCCCGCAAATGATCACAAGGATGCTTATTCTCTCGCGCACCGTAACTTTTTTAAAAAAACCGTCCACGCCGGAGAAGCCTTCGGAGCTGAGAGTATCTTTCAGGCAATCACCGACCTTTACGCGGACAGGCTGGGGCATGGCTATTATCTTTTTTCCGAAGATATGATCACTGACCCGCAGATTACCGATAAAAAAGATTTTATCAGTAAACTCGTACAGTATATCGCGGACAGAAGGATTACCATAGAGGTGTGTCTTACCAGCAATATGCAGACAAATCCCGCCATAGGCAGTCTGGAGAATCACAGTTTTAAAAAGATGCTGGAGCACAAACTGAGCACCACAATCTGCACGGATAACAGGACAGTTTCAATGACAACGGTTTCAAGAGAGCTGGAGCTTGCGATCAATCATTTTAACCTTACGCAGTCGCAGATAAAAAACTGCATAATTTACGGGTTCAAAAGAAGTTTTCATCCCGGCACATATAATGAGAAACGCAGCTATGTAAGAAAAATCATAGATTTTTATGAAGAGGCTGAAAGAAAGTTTTTGTGAAGATACTTATTTGCTGTACATCCGTAAGCTGGGGCGGACTGGAGCAGGTTGCTTTCAGGGACGCTCTTGTTTTACAGTCAAAAGGAATGGATGTTCATATACTGGGGATTGGTGACAGCCCCCTTATGGAGTCGTGTGTTCGGAACAGGATCAGGTTTCACAAGGTGCTATGCGAGGGGAAGTATGTCAATCCGTGTCTTATAGTACAGATGCGGCTGTTATGCGTAAAACATAAATATGATGTTGTACACATACATTGCTTTAATACAATATTCCCGCTGCTTGTTGCCCTTATGGGGCTGGATATACCCGTTGCGGCCACCAGGCATATATACGTGGAGCACAACAAAAAGGATTTTTTTCACAGGTGGTATTTAAACAGGATTAACAGGGTCTTCGCGATCAGCGATTTCGCGCGTAAAAACATTCTGGATACCTATCCTTTTACTCCTGAAAAAGTCGAGTCGTTGTATATAGGCATTGATTTAAAGAAATATGTACGAAGCAGGGAGAAGGGCAGGGAGTTCCGGTTAAAATATAATATCCCGGAAGACAGAAAGATCGTTGGCATAATAGGACGCATAGACAACATGAAAGGCCAGATGGAATTTGTTGAAGCTGCCAGGATAATTACTGCTGATAAAAATGATGTTCATTTTCTTGTTGTGGGAAGACCCACGTCGGATGAGTATGAAAATTATTTTGAATTGTTAAAGCTTAAAATACATGAGTACAACCTTGCTTCTCGGTTTACTTTTACTGGTTTTTGCGAAGATGTCTCAATGCCTCTTTCGGCCATGGATGTTTTTGTCGCGCCGTCGTATTTTGAAGCTTTCGGACTTACCGCGATTGAGGCCATGGCATGTAAGGTACCGGTTATTATGACCAACAGGGGCAGTATTGATGAGATCATTCCCGACCCGGGTTACGGGTTGCGCATTGAGCCGCGCAGCAGTAATGAAATCGCAGACGCGGTTAATCTGCTTTTGAACGATGAAAAGCAGGCAAGGGACATGGCTGCGCGTTCATTTGGCAGGGTCAGCGGGATTTTTAGCCAGGAAATATATTTTTCCGGACTATTGAGGCATTATCAGGATTTGATAAAAAAAGCTTGAAGTTCCATGTATAAGGTGGTATGTATTGCTGACGCTGTGAACTTATTATATGATGTATTGATTATAATAAACAAGGCAATCCGTCATATCAAGTTACGCAGGTTTTTAGTATAAAATTTATTGATTCCAAGGGGTTATAAAGGATTACTGCTAAATGTTACTTGATTTTAGCAAAACTTTATGGTAATTTGTTCTTAAGCGGTACGTTGAATGTTCTATGTTGGGGTGGAGATTTTTTACTAATCAGGAGCCAAGTGAGGAGGTTTTAGATGTCATCTCTGGAAAAGCTGATTGAAAAGGGTGTAAAAAAACAGCCCGTATTTAATGCCAAGAATTACAGAAACAGTCCCCTCATCAGGGAATTTTACAGGTTTGTCGCGAAAAACGGTCTCAGGGCGGAAGCTCACAAGGTTATTGAGAACGCAAGCAACAACAAAAAAAGGGCTGATTACCTTTTAAGCTTTGATATGTAATTTCCCGTTAACTCTGTTTGTTATGCTTTTTGCAGGCTTATGGTAAAACAGGTACCTTTAGCCGGCTCGGATTCAACATTAATAGTTGCGTCAAATGAATTAAGTATCGAGTATGCGATTGATAAACCGAGTCCGGTTCCCTTTCCTATTTCCTTGGTGGTGAAGAAAGAGTCAAAGACCTTACCCAGGTTTTCCCTCGGTATTCCGATCCCGTTATCGCTGATCTTAACAATGGCCCTGTTGGCGTTTTCAGAGCAACTTATAAGAATTATCGGGTTGGAGGTGTTTTCAAGGGCATCCCTGGCGTTGGAAATTAAATTAATAAATACCTGCTGTAATTTGCCGTATTCCCCTTTTACTTTTAATTTGCCGGAATAAGGCACGTATTCGAGCTTGATATTCTCCCTCTTTATAAAAGACGCTGTTAAGGTAATCGCGTCGGTAATAACCGAATGAAGGTCAATGGAAGATATCATATTTTTATCCTTTTTGGCGTAAAGTTGCAATGATTCAACTATGCGGGATATTCTATTGACGGAATTTATTGTTGAATTGTTTAAAGAGAATATTCTTTCGTAATTAAGCTGATCGCCGGATAACATGTCATTCAGTAATTCGGTATTACCCTGTATTATCAACAGGGGGTTGTTTATTTCATGGGCAACTCCTGAAGCCAACTGTCCGATTGAGGCTAATTTTATCGAATGGGAGACCTGCTTTTGCAGACCGATAATATCAAGGGTTTTTCTTTTAAGTAATACCTCATTAACGACTCTTTTCCAATATTCCCTGTAGCCTCTTAGCGATACTGATATCGCTGTTACCAGATACAATAAAAAAGCGATCATGAGGAAGATTACCCTGTTTGACGGGACTATGACAGGAGCTATAATTATTATAGGTACAAAGATGGCTAAAATAAAAGCAATGCAAAATGATATTTCATTTTTCAGGTTATTTGAAGCTGATGCAGCGTAACCCACGACAAGAACACCCACAAACATGGTTGGCCAGCCGGTATTGTAGAGGTATAAAAACAACAGAAAAAGATACGCCCACAAAAGCCCCAGAAATATGTTATTAGCAAAGTGTATATTCCAGATGATATTACCTGTGTATTTCTCCTTTAATATTAAATATCCGCAGCTCATTCTGAAAAGAACTATAACGACTGCAATAACCGCCAGCCACAGGGCGTGTGTGGGAAAGTCCTTAACAAAATCGGTGGTCAGGTATATGAATGTAAAAAACAAAAGGACAATTAAAGACCCCGCTATGGATAATTTGGAAAACGATTTACGGGCGTTGAATCTTAAGGCGGCTACTTCTTCTCTGTTCAATCCGGTAAACATGCAAACTATTATCACCCAAATAAGGCACTTTTACAAAAGATATTAATATGCCGGCCATATGGTCGCTCTGTAGTTATTATATTTCTGTTGCTGTTAACAAAAGTTTTTTATAATATATTAAACTCAACGCCGGCGAAAACACCTGCCCTGTATCCCTTCCCGTTGCGTATTATTATGTTACTGGTTTTGTTGTATGAATTGTTTATTTTGTTTGTGTAAAAATTGATAGTACCGCCTAAATACACACTGAATATATCTGTTATCCTATAGGTT
>JAFGOL010000020.1 GCA_016926495.1 Oligoflexia bacterium | reverse complement strand
TTCCAGAAAGTCAACGCGTCTGTGCCTCCTGATGTACCGCTTACCAGCTTCAGTATTTTATTCGCGCGTCTTAAAGGAGATTTTTCAGCATATGCCGCTGGAACAAAAAAGATCGACGATCTGTCGGATGATGACAATATTCTGATCATGGAGTCATGCTCGCACCATGTGGCAGGTGATGACATTGCCAGGGTAAAAATACCGGGATGGCTGGCCCAGTATACCGGAAAGAGGCTGCACTTTGAAGTAGTGACAGGGCTGGACAAACCTTCAAGGGATATTAATGAGTACGGCCTTGTTATACAGTGCGGAGGCTGTATGCTGACCGGAAAACAGGTGCTGAACAGGATAAAGCCCGCCATAGACAGCGGCGTACCGGTTACAAACTACGGAATGCTGATTGCCTTTGTACATGGGATCTTTGACAGGGCCATGCGGCCTTTTGGCGGCACTGGTATTATTTCTTCTTTGTAACTTCGTCGTGAATTATTTTGCCTATAAGGGCAGCGCCGCCTATAAAGATCAGGGTGCTGGCCGTGTTGCCCGGCAGTGATACGCCTTTTTGCTCAGGTAGTTTTTTGGAGTCGCCGTTTTTGCCCGGTTTCCGGTATGGCTTTAATTTGTTAAAATCATCGTCACTGAGTTTGAACGCCGAAAAAAGGTCATAAGTCTTGATATCCGTGACGTCAATTATGGTTGATCTGAATGTTTTTTTCTCCGCGATTGTTTTTTCCCTGACAATAAGTTTACCTTCGACCTTTACGAGTTTGCCTTGCAGTTTTTGGGCTTCTTCCCTTTTCTTTTTACTTTTAAAAACCAGGGGGTATCCGTTTTTTTTCTCCGCGGTTTCATACAGGTAACAGAGCCCGTCATCCTTTTTATAATCAATAAACCCCAATGCCTCTATGTCGGCGGTTTTCATTATCTCGCCGTCTATTTGTGCCGGGGCGAAATTGAAAATATTCAGAATAATGATAAAAACAGCAAGCATGATAACTTTATACTTCAACTCATGATAAGTTGCTATCGTTATTTTAATTGCGGGTTTCGTTTTTATATTTTTCTATAAGCGCGTGCATTTTACCGATATCTTCCTTTAACAGCCTTATCTTTAAGTCAAATCCGGTCATTACAGCGAATAACCTTTGGGTGTTGAACGGTTCCAGCGCGGATAATTCCCTTATCAGGTCCAGAAGATCATTTTGTCTTGGTATGTCGTCGCGGTAATTGGCGAGCAGTTCATAAAATTTGTCCCGAAACCACGCGAAATGCGGCGGAGCGCCGGTCTTGTGTTTTTCATAAACCATTTTTACATGGCAGTAATACTCGTACAAAAGGTTATTCAGCCTGTCGAGAGTTGTTTCATACCCGGGATCGGATAATTCGATTTTAAATTCGGAGTATAAAACGGCCAGAACTTCCGCTCTGTCCTGCTCTGAAAGGGCATTTTTAATATCTCCGTCGACACTGTCAATCCTGAGGTAATCAATAAACGCGGATTCAATCCTGATTAGTCTGAGTTTTAATAACGGTACGTTTTTATTGTTTTTGCCAATTATATAGGAACCACCCGTGCCTTCGAGCATGGATTTAACGATCTTTTCGTTTTGTCTTTTGGTGGCTTCATTGATAACGGATTCCGCGGTTTCCCATGGGACGCGTGCAGAATGGGCGTTGAAGCCGGCCATTGCCAGTATGATCAGGAGTAGTTTTCTCATAGAATTTGCCTGGTAATTTTTACATAGTTAATAGCATTTTAAGTTTCAATTTGTCAAATAATAAGTAAATATCTAAATGAAAACCGGCTATTCATAACGCAGGGCTTCTATCGGGCGCAACCCGGATGCCTTGGCCGCCGGATATATTCCGAAAATAATACCGACGGAAACCGAAAAGACAAAAGCCATTATAACAGACCAGACGTTAATATCCGTGGCCCATCCCGCGAATACGGATAGTCCTATTGTTATCAGCCATGCAGCTAATATGCCAAATGCTCCCCCGACAACACTGATCACGACGGCTTCGGATAAAAATTGCGCCTGTATGTCTTTTTTCCTCGCGCCGATTGCCTTCCTTAATCCGATTTCTTTTGTTCTTTCCGTTACGGAAACCAGCATGATATTCATGATCCCGATACCGCCCACAAGCAGCGAAATTGCCGCAATGATCGATAAAAGCAGGGTCATCACCCTTGTGCTTGAAGATAAGGCGTTTCTTATGTCCGACATGTTCATGATGGAAAAAGCGTCCTGCCTTTGCGAAAAGGGGACCCTTTGTCTCGTGTACATTAGATTAAGGACCCGATCCTCGACTTTTTCAATAAATTCGGGATTGCTGACCTCAATATCAATGGAATCTACATATTCCTTGCCGAGCAGCCTCTTCATCGCGGTAATTAAAGGTACGATTACCACGTCATCCTGGTCCCTGAAGCCGGCGGCGCCCTTTGGAGGGAGCAGGCCTATTATCTGGAAATTGATTTTATTGATCTTTATGGTATTACCGACGGGATTTTTATCTCCGAACAGTTCTCCGGCTACTGTTTTTCCTATAACGGCGACCCGCCTCCTCTGGCTGTTTTCCTGTTCGGTAAAAAACCTTCCGTGCGTGGGTGTACTTGCCCTCATGCCGGCGTAAGCCGGTA
>JAFGOL010000133.1 GCA_016926495.1 Oligoflexia bacterium | reverse complement strand
CAGACGGACTAACTTGTAAAAACGCCTGGATCACTCGGTGGCAAAGGGTTACAGGGATTTTAAAACTCTGCTCCGTCTGGTTGCATATCTGGTTGCATATGACACACGGGTAGATCGCACTGTCAAAAGTTTGTGCCTGTCAGGAATTTAAACGTTTTTTAAAATATTGTGTATAAACAATGAGTTGGGTTGTTTTTTGTGTGAAAAACGTGTGAGCGGTGTGGTATATTTACATATGGTAACGTATTGTATGATAATATATTGACACATCAACTACCCGAAATGACACATCTTTGACTATCGTCAAACGCATGGCACAGAACTTGCTGAGTATATAAGCAGGTTGCCATGGATTGCGTGACTAGAACTTCTATAGGGGTGTTATGCCCCTGATGGCAGGGAGGCTTTTTATGAAGAAGTTTTACAAAGTAAAAACAATTTCAGAACTGATCCTGTTCTTCTTTTTTACCCTTGTTTTTTCAGCTTACGCGGCGCCGGTACCGGTTAATTCAACTCCTTCAAAAATGAATGTGCTTATTGAAGGCGGCGAGCTTAAAGGGGAGAGGGTGTCCAACAAGGAATACAGGATCAATGAGCGTTTCCACGTTTCACCGTCTTTTCTAAATGGGGATTTTCACAGGGTTGTAGAAAAGCTGGATTCCATTTTGCAGCAAAAAGAGCTTATACAGTCAAAATACTCAACAAAGTTAAAGGACAAAATTGCTCTGATCAGGAAAAAGAGAATAGAACTTGTGCTGGGCAGGGAATCGGATAAATACGACTCAACTGGTGATGCCCGGAACAACGTTACTAACTATAACTGGAACAGAAAATTTTATGCAAACGTCCTTGAAGAAAGTAATTTAAGGACGGACTATGAACAGAAACTGAACCGGTTCAGCGAGCAGCATACAGTGATGCTGGAATACGTAACCATAGGCGACGGACGCAGAATGGTTACCAACATCGCGGTAACAAATTAGCGGCAGACCCGGTTTCGTCCGCCCTCCTTGGCCTTGTAAAGCAGCTTGTCCGCTTCGTCTATAAGCTCGCTTGAGGACGAAGTTTCGGAACTCATTTGCGCAACCCCGGCGCTGATTGTAACGGGTATCTTTTTGTCGTTGAAGCTGAAATGGTGCGTCGCAACCGCAGCCCTGAGTCTTTCGGCAACATCGGTAGCTGTTTTGACCGCGGATTCACTCAGTATTACGCAGAATTCCTCTCCTCCGTAACGTCCCAGGGTGTCTGATGCCCTAAGCACCTTTTCCTTCATCAGCCTTACGGTTTCCTTTAAGACATAATCCCCGGCAAGATGACCGTGAACGTCATTGACTTTTTTAAAGTGATCAAGATCGAATATTATCAACGACAGGGGCAGGTTGAGCTGGCCGCATCTCTTGATTTCGCCTTCAAGGTAGTTCAGGATGTATTTCCTGTTGTAAGTGCCGGTAAGCCCGTCGAGGTTCGCAAGGTTATGCAGTTCGTCATGAAATATGCTTTCAATATCGCCCGGCGGAATGACTTTGAAAAGTATATTGCCGAAACGGATCAAATCCCCGTGTGACGCAGAGGCGTTTTTAACGGGCTTGTCATTAAGGAAGGTGCCGTTTGTACTCTTGAGGTCTACTATCTGGAGAGTGTTGTTGTCGTAAATAAGCTCCGCATGCCTCCTGCTTACGCTGTTGTCCTGTATAGTGATGTCCAGTCCCGGATCGCGTCCAACAATGGATGTTCCGTTATTAAGAGGATATTTTCTTCCTATAAAAGTGCCGTTCATCTGCCTGAGGGCTGCCTTTACCCTTTTGGCGTCTTCTATTTTTACCTCAAGGGTATGGCTGCTTATTACGTCGGTCTTGTCTCTTTTGCCGATATCGTCGTTATTGCCTGAATACGCCATCTAGTATCCTTTTCTTCCCATCATCTGGTATGTGTATTTTTTGCTGAGTTCAACACCCGGCTGATTAAATGCGTCAATTTCCATAAGGTCGCCGGTTATTGCTACGGCCATTTCAAAGAACATAAACAACGCTCCGACGTTTTCCGCATTTAATTCGGGAAGTTCTATTCTAACAGATGGAACGCCGTTTTCAAACAAGGCTCTCTGGGTTGACAACATTTCGCATCTTATAAGCTCCTGCATGGTATGTCCCGAAAGGTAGTCAAAAGCATCGATTTCCTGCTCGAAGCATGGGATCTCCGTCTTGTTGCGGCTGTTTTCCACTCCTATAAAGGTGATAAATTTGTCCCTGGGGCCCTCCATGAACAGCTGGAGCTGGGAATGCTGGTCCGTGGCGCCTATTGCAGGTATGGGTGTCTGGCCCATGCCCTTTTTACCGAGACTTTCGGCCCATAGCTGTACGTACCACGCGCTTAGTTCAAATAGTTTAGTTGAGTACGGCATCATGACCGAATTCATAAACCCTTTTTGACAATAAAGATATTTAAGCAGAGAGTATTTCAGTACCGGGTTTTTTTCCATGTCTTTGCCTGTTCCGGTTTCAAGAACAGACGCTGCGCCTTTTATGAGGCTGTCAACATCAACACCCGAAAAGGCGGACGGGAACAAACCTACGTCACTGAGGACACTGAACCTTCCTCCCACGTTCTGAGGGATTTCAAGGGTTTCGAATCCGATTGATTTTTCAAGCGGCCGCAGGGCCCCGGATTTGGGATCCGTTGTCATTATTATTCTTTTTACGGCTTCCTCTTTTCCGAGTTTTTTGCAAAGAAGATCATATACAACAAGGAATTGCGCCATCGTTTCGGCCGTCGACCCTGATTTTGAAATAACGTTAAAAGCCGTTTTTTTAAGGTCAAGAGACGAAATCAACTCGTGGAAATAGTCAGGATCAACATTATCCGCGTAGAAAACTTTTTTTCTGTTATAGTCGAAATTATTCATCAGCGCAGCGTTGATTGTTTTCCCCCCAAGGCTTGAACCTCCTATGCCAAGCACTATCAGTGTATCAAATTCCTTCGCGGTCTTTGCGGCAAGCTTTTTTACCCTTGATATTTCCTTTTCCCTGAATACAAGGTCCATAAAGCCTATTTTTCCGGATTCCCGTTTGGACAGTGTTTTCTCCAGCGCTGAGTAAGCCTGTCCGGCGGTTACTCTTAAAAGTTCGTTTAATTCATTATTAACGGCGCTGTCCCAGTTAATTGAAAACATTTTAAAGTACTCCTTGTTATTTAGTTAATGTACCGTAACGGTGTTTTTAAAAATTACGACTTTGGCACCAAAGTAAAAACTCCACCCGAACAAAAGACACAGAAAAACGATCCCTATACCCATAAGCATAATGCTGGATTTTTTAATGTTATTTTCACTGATTTTCAGCAGGGAAAATATAAAACGGGGCTGATAAAAAAATACAAGAGTGAGATTAAACAGTATAATTTCACCAAGCGTAAGCAATGAAATATTCATTGTTTTTTACAAAACTCCTCAATCATTTCCTTAATAGGCTCAAACCCAGTTTTTTTAAGGGAGGATATAAAAAATACATTATTGTTGTTGCTATGCTGCCATAGATTTTCCGTCCGTGCAAGTATCTGTATTTTACGTTTTTTAAGCTGGTTTCCGGTGAGTTTGTCGTTTTTTGTTATTACAAGTACGTACGGGATATTTCTGTCGCTGAGCCAGTTCAGAAAAGAAATCTCGTCATCCTCAATTTCCCTCCTTATATCAACAAGAAGCATTACAAGCTTAAGCTCATTCCTGTCTGACAGGTACTTTTCTATAAGATACTTCCAGCTGTTTCGCGTTTTTTGAGAAGTCCTTGCGTATCCGTATCCGGGCAGATCAACAATGGTAATGTCGGTATTGTACCTGTAAAAATTGATAGATACGGTTTTGCCGGGTTTGGAAGACGTGTGGGCTATTTTTTCTCTGAACAGGGTATTGATAAACGTGGATTTGCCGCAATTTGATCTGCCTGCTACAGCTATTTCATGGCCTTTTACGTCAGGAAACTGGTTGCTATTATATGCTATTGAAATAATTCTTTTATTTTTCATTATTTGACTTGATCCTTTGATGTATTATAGTATGTATTCTAGTATTTTCAATGGGGATGCAATTTATGGATTTTCTTACTACTTTTGTTGCTCATAGGTTTACCATAGGAATCAGGGGAAAAATAGAGTCGGATTTCAAATTTCCCGATACCGTCTGGAAAAGCCTGGAGGAAAATCCTGCCATATCCGAGGTGGTTTTGGTCCTTAGAAAAATTGAGGGTTATGATCAGGGCGGTATAGACGCATGGCAGGACCAGGTAAACCTTATATCCGAAAAGGGGTTTGATCTTACTTTCATCGAATGTCCTAAAAACCTGCTTGAACCTCTCATGAAAAACCGGAAGCAGATTTTTTCAAGGAACATAAGATCATTTATAGTCCCTTATTACTGCTCCACGTGTAACGAGGAATTTCCTCAACTTATAAATACAAGTTCCATATCACTTTCTTTTGCTACATACAGCAAGCCCAATTGTCCGACATGCGAAAAGCAGCTCACGCTGGATATTACAGAGGATGAAATCCAGAGGATTGCCAGCCTGCTTCCTGTGGAAAGTGATTCGTACGAAGATAAAAGAAGATATCCCAGGTTTGATGTTTCCACGCAAAATATCAGGGCTGTTCTCAGTCGCGGGAATTTCGTTTATGATTTCAAGGTTATCAATTTCAGTGAAGCCGGTATTTGTATATATGGCTCTTTCAGTATGGAAATAAGCGGAGACCTGGAAGTTGAAATTACGTATAATAACAGGAAGATTTCTTCAACAGGTACTGTTGCGTGGTTTTCCAAGGAAACCGAAACGGATTATTTTATTGGC
This sequence comes from Oligoflexia bacterium, assembly GCA_016926495.1. Lineage (GTDB taxonomy): Bacteria > Bdellovibrionota > JAFGOL01 > JAFGOL01 > JAFGOL01 > JAFGOL01. The sequence continues at coordinate 4,369 of JAFGOL010000133.1, read as the reverse complement.
ATTTCTCTTGAAAACAACGATATTTACCGCTTACTGATCAAGTCCTGATTTGGATATCCTGATCATTAAAAAACATTTTCAGTCTTTTGATATTTATTTTACATGGGAATTCAACGTATCTTTTTCTGTTTCCCCGTACCGGTACAAAGTCTATGGCCCCGACAGGGCATATATCGCGGCACAAAAAACAGTTTATGCACCTGAATCGATCTATGACCAGGCATTTTTTCCTGACGTTGATGCTTATAGCGTTATTAGGGCATTTTAAAATACAGAGGGCGCACCCGTTGCAGTTGTTGACCGAGTGAAGATTATTCATCGCCGTTTACCTTTTCCAGTGCCCCGGTGGGGCAGGATTCCACTGTCTGGTGGTTAATAGTCGTGATATCGTCACACTGTCCGCAATAGATGCATTTCGAGTAATCAAGCTGTATGTCGGACGAGATTTGTTTTATGTCCGTATGTGTTCCCGAGGGTTTAAAACATTTTTCTATTTTTTTACCGCTGATCATAAATGCCTCTGCCAGCCTGCAGTCCCCCATCTTGTGGCATGAGTGGCACAGCGCGGGATGATGTGATATCAAAAAATTGATTGCCCATGCCCTGGCTTCAATGGCCTTGTGTGAATGAGTCAGGATGTCCATGTCGTTTTTTATGTCGTTATTGCACGATGTCGCAAGTTCGTCGTTAATTTCCACAAGGCACACCTTGCAGCGTCCTCCGTTGGTTTTTCCCGCCACGTGGCAGGCTTTCGGGATTACTATTCCTATCCGGCTGAGAAAGTCATGAATATTCATGCTTTGCTCAAGGGAGTATTCTTTGCCGTTTATTCTGAACTTTATAATGGCTGCCTCCTGCATTGTCCGGTTTCAAGGTGATAGTAATATTCCTGGCTTTTGTTGTTAAGTTCGTCTACAAGCAGTTTGCCCAGGGCTTTGCCTTTCTCACAATCCGAGAGATGCATGATGTAGTATCCCATTTCAATAAGTATATTGAAATACCTGGAGTATTCGGAAGTATCGGAAACTTTTCTCGTAATCAGGTTTTTGACCCATTTCCTGCCTTCCCTGCACACGGAACAGATGTTACAGTTTCCGGCGTCGATTTCATCTATAGCGTTGATTATTGTTTCAATTACGCAACCCTTGCTCATGTTTTTACACGTCTCCCCCGCCTCTTATCAGCGGTGAATTGATTTCCTTCCCTGAAATGCTGATGCTTAAAAGATGGTATTCCAGCTCTTTTATGTTCATCCCGATTACTTTCTGTAACGCTGAGATATTTGTTTTTGAGGGAGCCCTTACGTAAAGAAGCTCCGGCGTTGGGTTGTTCGCGGATTTGAGCAGCATGGTGGTTAATCCGTTGGCTGTCTCTATAAAGTCATAGTAATAACCTTCGGGCAATGACGGAGGGTACAGCGCGAGCATGAAATTGTTTATCTGTCCTTCCACCGAATCATGCTCATTAATGAATTCCTTTTCATGCCTGCCGGAATTGATTTTTTTATCACGGGACAGGTTGGCGATCATTGTTATTATATTATTGCACATTGTTTTGGCGTCGTTGAGGCGTATTATAAACCTGTCAAGTGTACTGCCTTTTTCTCCGAGCAGGGTGTTGAATCCCGTCCCGGTTTCTTCTATATCGATTCCGGACGCCCTGAGTGATACCCCGGTCAGCCCCATGCTTATCGCGTTTTGCTTGTCGATTATACCGGAACCTGATGTCATCTCAATGAAATCCCTGGAATTGATGATTTTACGGTTTATGTCAAGGATGTTCCCGATTGTCCTGTTTATGATTTTTTGGGCATCCCCGCACCATTCGTCGGTAATATCCTTTCTTACGCCGCCCATGATTACGGTATCGGTGAATAGCCTGTTACCGGAATATTTCCCTATAAGCGAACACAGTTCAAAGTAGTGGTTAAACAGTTTTTTTGCGTGGACCCTGGTGGACAGGGATTCGGCAAGGTTGAGAAACACCCTGAAGTGAGTAATTACCATGATAAGGCTGTGTAAAATTTTACGTATTTGAATCGCCCTGACAGGTACCTCGATATTATGAGCGTCTTCAAAAATTCTTGCAAGCAACAATGATGAAGCTACCCTCAGCGAAGGAGCAATTCTCTCAAGGTGAAAAAGCAGCGAACCGTATGTCCGGCACGGATTGTTCGTGTATGAACGCGATGTACATGCTTTTATCCCCGTAACTTTTTCATTAACCGTATGGAGCGTGTATGAAATTCCGTTACCGACAGGCTTGTACGATGGTATTTCGACTATGTCGTCCGAAACGGAATCCGTGTTTCCGTAGTTGATGACAGAGGCACCGTTGTTTACAAGCTGTTTTTGCAGGGTACTGAAACTGTCGTAATACCCGGCAGCCGACTGTGCCTGAAAGATGTCGGCGTCTGTTTTTATGAAGGCGCATTTTTTAAGGGAGGGGTTGTAAAACGAGTAAATAAAACCGCTTTCGTCCCTTATAGTGTCCAGAAGCAGCAGGTATTCTTCGGAATACAATTTGGCGATTTTGTCGCCCAGGTTTTCCCTTTCGCTGATTTCGGCAAAATTAATACGCACGCTCGCCGCTCCTGATCATGTTTTTTGCATCCTCGATTGCCTTGAAAAGGTCTTCAACGGAGGGCGGGCATCCGGGTATCTGTATGGATATTTTCATATCGTCACACTGCCTGCAATTGCATGTGCCGAATCCTATGATAATACAGTCGGGATGTAATTTACCGGTGGCCGACTTTACTTCGTCACAACTGCCGTTGGCGTATCCGGTTATGATCAATATATTACTGTCGTCATGTTTGTCGCTTATGTTTTTTATATTCAGCTTCCTGTTGGAACAGATCAGGTGTTTCAGAATAGCTTCGTCTTCACAGCCGTATGATATAACGGATACGGTCGGGCATCTGGCGTTCAGGTACCTTGCTATCTTTTCCAGTATTTTCATACATTCCTAGAATATTGTACTATGTTTGAAAAGCAAGAAATATATATTGAGTTTAAAAGATTCAGGTTATATATGAAACCTAACCGGAGGTTATTGTTTTTATGAAAATTTTAGTGATCAACTGTGGCAGTTCATCGGTCAAATTTCAATTCCTGCATACGGCAACAAGAGAAAGACTGGCATGGGGAAACGCGGAAAGAATAGGTGAGGAGTTGTCGCTTTTTACATATAAAAACAGCAAGGGGTTTTCCAAAACGGAAGAAAACATAAGGTTTGCCAATCATGAGGACGCGTTAAGGACCATAGTTAACAGGCTCATGGATCCGGAAGTCGGGGTAATATCCAGCGAAAAGGATATTAACGGGATCGGGCACAGGGTGGTCCACGGGGCGGAGGAGTTTTATTCATCCGTCAGGATTACTGATGAGGTGCTTGACGTTATAAAAAAGTTTGTTTTCCTGGCGCCGCTGCATAATCCCGCGAATATTATCGGTATAGAAGTGTGCAGAAAGCTTTTTCCCGAACACGTCCAGTGCGGTGTTTTCGATACGTCATTCCATCATAAGATGCCGAAGTATTCATCGCTGTACGCAATACCGCAGGAATATTACACCAGGCACCATATAAAAAGGTACGGCTTTCACGGCACGTCCCACAGGTTCGTGTCCTCCAGGGTGGCGCAACTGATGTTTCGTGATTACAAAAGGCTTAAGATCATAACCTGTCATCTGGGTAACGGCGCCAGCGTGTGCGCGATAAAACAGGGTGTCAGCGTGGACACATCCATGGGATTAACGCCGCTCGAAGGGCTTATGATGGGAACAAGGGGCGGTGATATGGACCCTGCCGTACCCCTGTTTTTAATGGAAACCCTCGGTATGAGCCTTAAGGAAGTTAATACGCTGCTTAACAAAAAAAGCGGGATTCTCGGCGTTTCGGGAAAGTGTAATGATATGAGGGAACTTCATGAGTTCATTGCCAACGGCGATGAATCCGCAAGGCTCGCGCTGGAGATTTATTGTTACAGGCTTAAAAAGTATATAGGCGCGTACAGCGCCGCTCTCGGCGGGCTTGATGTCCTTGTGTTTACCGGAGGCATAGGTCAGAATGACGAAATAGTCAGGGAATTAACCTGTTCCGGGCTTGCCTTTATGGGCATAAAGCTGGACAGGATACTGAATATCGATAACAACAGGAAAGAGTCCATGATTTCCTCTTCTGATTCCAAGGTGCCGATTTATATAGTGCCGACTGACGAGGAACTCCTGATAGCTCTTGATACCGAAAAAGTGATTAAAGGGATTCCTATAGAAGACTGATATTAACTAATTCTATTGACTTTATGATAAGAAAGATATTTAAATGCTTTGATTTTACAAATTGCAGGAGGAAAAAACCAATGGTT
>JAFGOL010000132.1 GCA_016926495.1 Oligoflexia bacterium | reverse complement strand
TCTTCCACCGTCATATCGAGTATCTGTGAAATATTTTTATTTTTGTACAATATCTCAAGGGTTTCCCTGTTGTATTTCTGTCCCTTGCAGACATCACATTCAACAAAAACGTCGGGCATAAATTTCATTTCAATTCTCAACACCCCGTTACCCTGGCAGGCTTCACATCTTCCTCCGCCCACGTTAAAAGAAAACCTGCCGGCGTCATAACCGCGCGCCCTTGAATCAGGAAGCCGGCTTAGCAGCACCCGTATATGGTTGAAAAAACCGGTATACGTGGCCGGATTCGACCTCGGGGACCTTCCTATCGGAGACTGATCAATGTTGCTGATCTCGTCGAAGCTATCGGCATTGACTATCTTTACCTGCCGCAACCCGGGAGGCAGTTCCTCTTCGGTGAGGTATGCCGCGATAACCGGAAAAACGGTATCAAGCACAAGGGAGCTCTTACCCGAACCCGACACACCCGTAACACAGGTAAGCAGTCCAACCGGAATATCAACAGAGATATTTTTAAGATTGTTTGTTCCGGCATTCCGCACGGAAAGGAAACGCCCGGACGGTTTTTTCCTGCCTGAAGGGACCTTTATAAAAAGCCTGGAGGCCAGGTATTTTCCGGTAAGGCTGGCGTCATTCGCCATTATTGAATTAATGCCGCCCGAAGCCACCACGGCGCCCCCGTGCACGCCCGCGCCGGGTCCCAGGTCAATAATATGATCGGCAATCCTTATGGTATCCTCGTCATGCTCTACAACTATTACGGTATTCCCCTTGTCCCTGAGCCTTGTAAGCGCGTCAAGCAGCTTCCTGTTATCCTTTGGATGAAGACCTATGCTGGGCTCGTCAAGCACATACAAAACACCGGTCAGGCCCGCGCCAAGCTGGGTTGCCAGGCGTATCCGCTGCGACTCTCCGCCTGAAAGCGTATAAGCCGGTCTTGAAACTGAAAGGTATCCCAGGCCCACGTCGATAATAAAATCGAGCCGTTCCATGATTTCCGAGGTTATCTTTTCAAAAATTACTTTTTCGGTCCCCTCAAATCGCGGTCCGGGGCCGGCAAGATAGTCCCTGAGTTCCAAGACGGACAATACCGCAAGATCATAAATTGACCTGCCGTCAATTTTGACTGCAAGCGATTTTTTGCTCAGCCTGGCGCCGTTACATTCGGGACAAACCGTGTCGCCTTCATCAACGTAGCCAAGACCTGTGCAAACCTCACACGCGCCGTAAGGACTGTTGAACGAAAAAACCCTGGGCTCGATTTCAGGAAAACTTATGCCGCAATCCATGCAGAAGTCCCGCTCACTGATCAGCGAGGGCTGCCCGCCTTCAAGCTCCATCCTGACAAAACCGCCGGACAATTTCAGGGCAAGGGTTACGGAATTAACGAGCCTGCTTTTTGCCGTCTTCCCGGTAACGAGCCTGTCCACTATTATGTCAATATCATGAACCTTTGATTTGCTTACGGATACCTGTTCATCAAGGTCGTACACCCTGCCGTCAATCCTTGCCTTCGAGTACCCCTCGTGCCTGTACTTTTCCAGAAGGGCCTGGTGCTCTCCTTTTCTGCCCCTTACGACAGGAGCCATGATCTCGAGCTTTAATCCATCAGGCACGGCGGAATAATGAGCGGCTATGGAATCTACACTGCTCCCCTTGACGGGTTTTCCGCAACTGTAACAAAAGGGACGGCCGACCCTGGCGTAAAGCAGCCTCAGGTAATTATATATATCCGTTACAGTACCGACGGTTGATCTAGGGCTGTGAATAACGGATTTCTGGTTAATTGCGACAGACGGGGAAAGACCTTCTATATTTTCAACTTCGGGTTTTTTGAGAAGGTCCATGAACTGCCTGGCATAAACGGACAGGGACTCAACATAGCGCCTCTGGCCTTCTGCGTACACGGTATCAAAGGCAAGAGAGGATTTTCCCGAACCCGAAATACCCGTAATTACCGTAAGTGAATTCCTGGGGATTGATACATGGATATTTTTAAGGTTATGCTCCCTTGCGTTATGAACTATAATTTCACGGACTTTCATAAAACGCTCTAGTTAAGCCTTCTGGAAAGGACCATGGTGCCGGCCTCGTCTATTGCCCTCAGGAGCGCCCCGGGTGAAGCCACGTTTTTACCGGCAATATCATATCCCACACCGTGACCCGGAGAAGTCCTTATTATGGGAAGCCCAAGGCTTATGTTCACGACGTAATCAAGGCCTTTTGACTTGACCGGTATCATTCCCTGGTCGTGGTACATGGCGAGGAACGCGTTACACTTTTTCCTTCCCGACGGAGTAAATGCCGTATCCGCGGGCAGAGGACCCGCGACATTTATTCCCTTCCGGCTCAGCAACTCCATGGCCGGAATTATAATTTCCTTTTCCTCGCTGCCTATGATCCCGTTGTCACCGGCGTGAGGATTCAGGGACAAAATACCTATCAGGGGGGCCTTCCTGCCGGACTGTAAAAGATAATCATTCAAAAGCACTGTCGATCTTACTATTCTGTCCGGGGTAATGTTTTGCGAAACAAAAGAAACCGGTATGTGCTCGGTCATTATGCCGACCTTCAGCGAAGGTGTGGACATAAGCATCAGTACATCATCCGCTCCTGTCATTTCCTTCAGAAAACCCGTATGGCCCGTAAAACCGGGATAGACTTCGGCCACCCTGCCCTTGTCAATGGGCGCGGTGACGACTGCATCAACCTTTTTTTCCATGGCCATTCCCGCCGCGTAATAAAGGCAGGAGAGCGGTTCGCTTTTAACGATGTCGCCGGGTATGGCCCCGGTATCCGGAATAACAAAGTGTATATTTTCGGACGGCGCGACAGTAAGGCTGTTCTCCACAAGTTCCCTTGTCTGCCGGGTACAAACAACCGAAAACTCAAGCGTATTGTCATTATGAAGCTTTTCCAGCGCTTTTGTTATGATCTCGGGACAGATGCCGTTGCTTTCGCCCTGAGTTATGGCTATGTGAATTTTGCCGAACCTGCTGCTAGAGGTAGATCTTGACATAAAAATCGTCCTTTCGCCTTTCAGTCCACAGCGTCAGCTGTTTTTCGAACTCCTTGTTAACAAACATCCTTTCGATGTCGGCCCTGGCCGATACATAGTTGGGATTTTCCCGGTTCCTGAGTTCCGCAAGCTTTATTATATGGTATCCGAGCTTTGTCCTTACGGGACCTTTAATGTCACCCGGACTCATATTGACAATTCTCTGCCTGAGTTGCGGAAGGAGCTCGCTTTCCTGCAGAAAACCCAGGTCTCCCTTTGTACTGGCGGTACCCTTGTCAACGGAGTACTTGTATGCAAGCTCGCCAAAATCTCCTCCGGCAAGAAGACGCGCTTTAACCTTTTCAGCCTCAGCCTCGTTATTAAGCAGAATATGCTGGATCCTGTATTCAATAATATTAACCTTTTCACCGGTTTTATTCTCGAAATACCTCTTAAGATCGTCCTCGGACGAAGCAATCCTTGTTTTAAGCTCGGATTCGAAAAGGCGCGCCTTGGCCCTGTCAACCCTGATTGACTGCCTGAACTGCTCCATGTTCTGACCGCTCAGTCGAAGCTGCCTTTCGAACTGCGATCTTGTCATTCCAAGCTCGTTCATTCTGCGGGTAATAAGCTCGTTGATTTCCTCTTCGCTGATAGCAAGATCGTTTTCCTCGGCGTACTGGAGGACCAGCGTTTCCTCCACAAGCTTATCAAGCAGTTTCCTGCGCGAAGCCAGAAGTCCCTGGTATTCGTCGGGACTGATCCCGTCCTTTCGGACTTTCACAAAATCCCTGAACTTGTTCAGATCAGAGTCTGTCTTTATATTATCACCTATAACGGCGACAATATAGTCAACAAGCTCGGGCGCCGCGTACAATGACGGTACAGCGGTGAATATTCCCAAAACAGCCGTTAATAATAAAACTCTCATGCCCAGTCTCCCCTATTTTATACTTTCAATCAAAGCCACGTTTTTTATAATCCTGGAATTAGCAAACCTGTGCTTAAGCCATTTTTCGTAAATTTCCGATTCCTTCTCCTTGGTTATCTCGTTAAGGATATAAGGCTTGGCCTCGGCAAGGCTGACCTTTTTTAAAGGAATATACTCCAGGACCTTCAAAATGTGAAATCCGTAATCACTCTGCATTATTCCTGACGTTTCTCCCTCTTCCATCGAAAAAGCGGCGTCGAAAAGTTCGATACTCTCACCCTTGCCGATTACTCCCACCACTCCAGCGTTCCCGGCTTCGGGCGAAACGGAAAACATGCTGGCCGTTTCCGCGAAAGTCATGCCGGCGCTGAGTTTTTCCATAGCCTTTTCCGCGTCCGTTCTTGTAAGCGTAAAAATCTGTGCGAGCCTGATCTTGGGTTCCCTTACCCTTTCACTGTAAAACTTTTTGTAATAGGCTTCTATTTCATTCTCGGATATATCGATCTTTTCAATTACCACCTTTGAAAGCGTTTTTTCAATAAGAAGCCTTTCCGCGATTTCCTCGACCCATGAATCGTCCGTTTTAAACTGGTTTATAAGGATTTGCTTGAATTCCTCTTCAGTGTAATTCTGTTTTATATTGCTTATGTACCTGTCCAGTTCCTCGTCTGAAACAACGATATTCTTGTCCTTGGCCTCCTGAAGAATGAGCGAATCAATTATCATTCGCCTCAGGATCGTTTCCTTGATTTCGGTAAGATCAGCGTCCTGACTGGTGGAATAATGCGACCTGACGTCATTATATTTTTCTATAAAATCACTGGCAGGTATGGAAACGTCGTTGACAATGGCTATGGTACCGGCCCCGGGCTTGATCTCGGAATCCCTGAAAACCGTGTGATACACTATATAACCGGCGGCCAGCAATAATAACGGATAAAAATATTTCTTCATAAACTGTAATTACTCATATACGGTCACAAGGCTTTTGTACCTGTTTCTAAGTGACTGGTTTAACTTATCGCGCGTGGTCTCAAGATTGTGAATTTTCATTCTCGTGTTATGCTCCGCCAGGGGAATTGAATTAAACGGGTAGATCTTTACAAGCTGTATAATTTCAACATAACCGTCCAGCTTGATTACGGGTGAAACCTCCCCCTGTTTCATTTTTGAAACCGTTGCCGCTTCCCCGGGCAACAGTATTCCCAGAAAAACCGTGTCAAAAGTCCCGTTAAGATGTGACAGGTTATGCAGACCGACTTCACTGACGGCCTGTTGAAAGCTTATTTTCCTGCTTTTAAGTTCTGATCTGAGTATGGACAATTTCGAGTTTGCTTCTTTAAAACTCTTGGCGTTCTTTACCTCAAACGGAATACACAGCCTGTTTAGTTTTAAAAGCGGGTCCGATTTATAAAACTTTTTGAGTTCGGACGTGGAAAATTCGCTGCCTGAATATTTTGAATCCACCATCTTGTAAATATAATAGTTGTACAGGCCCTTTTCCATGGCCTGCCTGCCTTCCGAAGTCTGGTCAAGGCCCTTCTTTTTCGCGTCATAAAGCGCCAGTTCGTAATTAATCAGGATATCCATAAAGTGCTTGTCATCATACTGGCCGGCCAGTGAACTGACGTTCCTGGTGCCTTTTTTGAACTGCTCCAGATCAGTATCCGTAATCTCCCTGTTTCCGACGCGGGCAAGGGTTTTTGCCCCAAGGGAATATACACAAAAAACCGAGCAGAACAAGATTACTTTTTTTATCATTAATCCGTACCCGTCATATAGATAAAATCCTCAACTTCCTTTATAACATTTCTCCAGTCATTGTCATCAAGTTTGCATATAAGTTTGATGTCCGGTGTTATTTTGTACTTGTCCGGCATTTGCGTAACAAGCCCCACTATCTTTTCCGGAAGGATTTTGGTCGTATTATCAAAGGTATAAACAAGCCTGTTATTGCCGATCTTGATGGATGTGATCCCGAGCGGTCTTATAAAAAGCCTGATGGTAATGACCCTTAAAAGATTATGTATTTCTTCGGGGGGAGGTCCGTAACGATCAT
>JAFGOL010000131.1 GCA_016926495.1 Oligoflexia bacterium | reverse complement strand
GATAGTGCTGGGCGAAATTGAAAGGTCGCTGATTGAGTCCCCGCTTGCAGGAAAAAAAGTAGTAGTAACCGCAGGGGCGACAAGGGCTTTTATAGATCCCGTAAGGTTTATCAGCAACAGTTCAAGCGGCAGGATGGGTGTTGAAATTGTTAAGCAGATGTGGTTGAGGGGCGCGGAAGTAATACTCGTATGCAACCCGGAGGTGACGGAAAGGTTTCCCGAGAGCGTGTATTATACGGAGGCCGTTATGTACGTGCAGAGCACCGAGGATGTTTTAAATACCGTGCTAGGGATCTTTGATCAGTCGGATATATATATAAGCGTGGCCGCGTTATGTGATTTTCGGGACAGTCCGCTCGATAAAAAAATAAAACGATCAGCGGAAGGCAACAGCATTAAGCTTGCGCCTGCCGTTGATGTATTCACCGAGGTTGCAAGGAACAAGTCGAAACAGCTTATGATAGGTTTTGCCCTTGAAACCGATGATCTTGAGCTTAACGCCAAAACAAAGCTTGGCGCGAAAAAGATGGACATGGTTGTCGCAAATACCATTGACGCTATAGGTGCGGAGTCGAGCAGCGTGATATTGCTTGATGCCAGGGGCATACGCAAATACGTGAGGGAGTCGGATAAAAGCGTAATAGCCGCGCAGATTGCGGATGAAATAGAAGAACTCGTAACAGAAAGGGAAAAAGTGAATAATGAAAATATTCAGGACCAAGTCTGAAACAAGGGCCCAGCTTGCCTCCCTTGCCGGAAGAGGCAACACCGTGGGACTTGTTCCCACCATGGGTAACCTGCATGAAGGCCACATATCGCTGGTAAAAAGGGCCAGGCAGGATTGCGATATTATAGCGGCGAGCATATTCGTGAATCCGTCACAGTTCGCGCCTTCCGAAGACTATAACGCTTACCCCAGGACCCCGGACGCGGACATAAAAAAGCTTGAAGAAAACGGATGCGACGTGCTCTTTAATCCGGACGAAAAGGAAATGTACGACGAGGAATATTCCAATACTGTTGTAGACGAGACCGTATTATCAAAAACCCTCTGCGGCAGGTTCAGGGAAAATCATTTCCGCGGCGTTCTCACGGTTGTTTTAAAGCTTTTTAATATATGCATGCCCCACTGCGCGTATTTCGGTATGAAGGATTACCAGCAGTATCTGCTTATAAGAGAAATGGTCAGAAAAATGGACATGAATATAAACGTAGTACCGTGTCCCACAGTCAGGGAAAAAAACGGACTTGCGATGAGTTCCAGGAACAGCTATATGGACAGCGGACAGGAAGAGACAGCCCCCCTTATTTACAAATCACTGACGGAAATAAAAAAGGCTTATGATTCGGGAATAAGCGATGTAGCGACCCTTAAAGGCATCGGAATGGGGATACTGATTCCGGGCTTAAAACTGCAGTACCTTGAATTTGCCGACAGCGGGACCCTGCAAAAAACCGAAGAGGCTAAAACCGGTACTCTTGTTGCGATAGCTGCATATTGCGGCAAAACCAGACTTATAGACAATATTATCTTATGAAAGGAGAAAAAGATGCTTGTATGTATGCTTAAATCAAAGATTCACGGGGCGATAGTTACAGACGGTGACATTGCTTACGAAGGCAGCCTGGGTATCGCAGAGGATTTGATGCGGCACTGCGGGCTTTTCGAGAATGAAAGAATCGACGTTTATAATATCACCAACGGGAAAAGATTTTCCACGTACGTTATAAAAGAGGAAAACGGAAGCGGCAAAATAATACTCAACGGAGCCGCAGCAAGAATGGCGGTAAAGGGCGACAGGATAATAATAGCTTCGTACACATATATTGAAGAAAAGGACGCAGGGACGCATACACCAAGGGTCATAAGAGTGGACGAACGCAACAGGATAAAATAACATGACAGTGATTGAAAAAATGATGAAAAAAGCAATCGTGCTTGCAAAGAAAGCGCGAAGCAACACGTTACCCAATCCCAGGGTCGGGGCCGTAATCTTTGACGACGGTGGCAATATACTCGGACAGGGTTATCACAGGGAATTCGGCCATCCCCATGCCGAGGTTGAAGCGGTTTATGATGCCATGAAAAACGGCTCCGAACTTGACGGGGCGTCCATGTGCGTGACCCTTGAGCCGTGTAACCATACCGGTAAAACTCCTCCCTGTACCGAAGTTTTAAAAAAATCCGGTATTTCAAAAATATACATCGGGACAATGGACAATAATTCAAAAATAATCTGTGACGGATGTTCCTGTCTGAAGGATTCGGGTCTTGAAGTTTACACCGGGATACTGAAGGAGGAATGCAGGGACCTGAATCCGGGCTTTCACAAGTATAATGAAGCAGGGCTGCCGTACGTGCAGCTTAAAATAGCGTCTTCATTAAACGGAAAAATAGGCCAGGGAGAGTGGTTCACCGGGGAGCAATCAAGGCTAAGGGTACACGAACTTCGCGCTAATTCCGATCTTATTATTACCGGAGTCGGTACTGTGGAAAAGGATAATCCGTGTTTTAATTCAAGGCTTAATGCCGGTACTTTTACCAATACCGTCGCAGTACTTGATACCCGTCTCAGGCTGATGGAAAGGTATATCAGCGGTGATCTTGAACTGATCAGGTGCAATAACCAGGTTATTGTTGTTACGTCGGAAACGGACCCGGAAAAGACGGCGCTTTTGACTGAAAGGGGGATCAGGGTTGTTAATTCGGAACTTCCGGAACTTATCAGGATATTGGCGGATGACTACGGGTTCAGGGAGATATTTGTTGAAGGCGGCGCGGGTATTATGAATACATTTCTTACCACTTCGCGCGCATACGTTGACAAACTTGTGCTTTTTATAGCGCCTAAGTGGTTTAACCAGGACGTGGAGTTCCTGTTTAAAGACGCCGGCGAAAATTTTCCGCAGATTGATTTTTACAACATGGAACTTCTGGGCAACACGCTGTGCGTGGAAGGGAGGCTGCATTGTTTACGGGTTTGATAGAAAGGACAGGTAAAGTCGCGGATGCCGGAAAGGGTGCCGTACATATAAATACGGGCAGGGATTTCGGCTCGTCTATAGGGGACTCTGTTTCGGTTGACGGCGTTTGCCTTACAGTAGCAGAATCCGCTTCGGACATCCTGGGCTTTGACGTGTCGGACGAAAGCCTGTCCCTTACCACTCTTGCCGGATTAAAGGCAGGGACGGTCGTAAACCTTGAAAGGGCCCTCATGACCGGCTCAAGGATGCACGGGCATTTTGTAACGGGCCACGTTGATATTATCGGTGTTGTGGAGAAGGTAGAAAGAAAAGTGCGGTCCATGGATGTTGTTATCGGTTTTAATGATGACGGTATTATGCATAATTTCCTGGCAAAAAAAGGCTCGGTTGCGGTAGACGGGGTCAGCCTGACCGTTAATGAGATTATTTCAAAAAACAGCTTCAGGCTTACATTGATCCCCCACACGATCAAAAACACCGGTCTTTTTGACATAAAAAAGGGGAGAAAGGTCAATATCGAGTTTGATGTTCTTGCAAAATACATATACGGCATGGTAAAGAAGGGGCAGGAAAACAGCAGCCTTACAGAAGAAAAGCTCAGGAGTCTCGGTTATGTCTTATAGCAAATTTATATCACCGGTAGAAGATCTGCTTATGGATATACGTAACGGAAAAATGATAATACTTGTCGATGACGAAGACAGGGAAAATGAGGGTGATCTCGTAATATCGGCGCAATGCGCGACGCCTGAGGCAATCAATTTCATGGCAAAGCACGGAAGGGGGCTTATATGCCTCAGCATGTCGCCGGAATATATAGACAGGCTCGAGCTTCCCATGATGACGGAAAACAACAGGTCGCGTTTTACAACCGCTTTTACGGTTTCAATAGAAGCAGCCTGCGGTGTTACGACCGGCATCAGTGCTTATGACAGGGCGACAACCGTGCTTACGGCAATAAGCGACAATGTAAAGCCTTCGGATATAGTCACCCCGGGGCATGTATTTCCTTTAAGGGCGCGAAAGGGCGGCGTGCTTAAAAGAGCAGGGCAAACCGAGGGTTCCGTTGACCTTGCGGAACTTGCCGGACACAAGCCAGCGGCCGTTATCTGTGAAATAATGAAAGACGACGGTTCCATGGCAAGGCTGCCGGACCTTGTGGAGTTTGCGAAACAGCATAGTATCAAGATTGGGACAATAGCTGACCTCATAAAATACAGGCTTTCAAACGAAACCCTTGTGACAGAGGAGGCCCACGCCTCATTGCCCACGGTTGACGGAGGCGATTTCCGTCTTATGGCCTTTTCCAATATAGTGGACAGCAATGTTCATCTTGCCCTTGTTAAGGGCAAGGTCAATGACGGCAAGCCCGTGCTTGTCAGGGTCCATTCCGAATGCCTGACCGGTGATGTTTTCGGGTCGTTAAGGTGTGACTGCGGGGACCAGCTTAAAAGATCCATGGAGATGATAAGGCAAAACGGAAGCGGCATCCTTTTATACATGAGGCAGGAAGGCAGGGGTATAGGGCTTGTCAACAAGATAAAAGCGTACTATCTTCAGGAAGCGGAAAAGCTTGATACTGTAGAGGCAAATTGCAGGCTCGGTTTTAAAAGCGATCTGCGTGATTACGGAATAGGAGCACAGATATTGTCGTTGCTTGGAGTAAGGAGAATAAGGCTTATTACAAACAATCCCGCCAAGCTTGTGGGACTTTCCGGGTACGGTCTGGAGGTAGTTGAAACCCTTCCTATAAAGATTGCGTGCAACCGGTATAACCATGATTATCTGAAGGCAAAAAAGGAAAAGATGGGACACAATCTGGATATTAATTAAGGAGGTTATTATGCCCAGGATCATTGAAGGAAAACTTGACGCCGGCTCATGCAGGATCTCCATAGTGGTTTCAAGGTTTAACAGCTTTATGACACAAAGGATGCTTGACGGCGCTCTTGATATTTTGTCAAGGCACGGTGCGGATATTAACGCCATGGATGTTGTATGGGTGCCAGGCGCTTTTGAAATTCCCCTTGCGTGCAAAAAGCTGGCACAGTCCAAAAAATATGACGGTGTTGTAGCGCTCGCGTGTGTTATCAGGGGCTCAACCCCGCATTTTGAATTTGTCAGCAGCGAGGTTTCAAAAGGTATCGCCGCGGTAATGCTGGAAACGGGAATGCCGGTGGGATTCGGAATTGTTACGGCGGACACCATTGAGCAGGCAATAGAGAGGGCCGGGAGCAAAAGCGGTAACAAAGGCGCTGAATCTGCCCAGAGTGTTATTGAGCAGATAAACCTTTTCAAACAATTTAAATAACAGGCGGATATTTAATCTATGGAGAGGATAAAAAAACGAAGTACGGCACTCAGGATTTTACTGCTTTTTATCGCTCTCAATCTTTTTTTCCTTAGCATAAACATGATGGGCGCTTTTAAGGGCGATACAAAGGAATATGCCGTATCGCTCCTGACCATTTTGCACGGCAATCCGTTTATAGGGCTTTTGCTGGGTATTCTGTTAACGGCCGTTATGCAGAGTTCGTCAGCCACTACGTCAATAGTGGTTACCTTTGTGGCTTCAGGGCTTTTCGGCGCGGAGCTTAAAGAATCACTCAGGGCTGCCATTCCCATTATCATGGGTGCCAACATCGGGACCAGCATTACAAGCGCCATCGTTTCCATTGGCCATATAGGAAATGAAAAGGAATTTAAAAGGGCCTTTACCGCGAGTACCGTGCATGATTTGTTCAACCTGCTGGCCGCAGCTGCCCTGTTTCCCATACAGGTATATACTAATTTTCTCGGAATACTGTCGTATAAAATTGCCGGTCTTTTCTCTTCGGTTGAGAGTTCAGGTTTTTCAAGTCCTCTTAAAATGCTTGTTGATCCGCAAAAAAAGTTTCTGGAAACCATGTTTGAAAATTACGCGTTTGTTTCCAAATTTGTCCTGATATTTGTAGCCTCGTTTGTTCTTATTTTCCTTTTGTATTCATCATTGAAAAAGCTTATAGCCGGAAGTACCAGGTTGTTCGGCAGGGTCGCTCTTATAAGTTTGTATATTTCATTTGTCGGAGTTGCTTTTTCCGAGTTTGGCCAATACGTTTTCAATAAAAATATCGCCCAGTTTGTTTTTGCCCTTTTTGTTTTGTTTTATTCCCTAAGCCTCTTTGTAAAGATAATGAGGAAGCTTGCTACAGGCAAGATTGAGCTTTTGTTTAACAATTATATTTTTAAAAATGCTCCGAGGGCCTTTATGCTCGGGCTGGTCTTGACGGCTGTTATACAGAGCAGTTCGGTTACGATATCCGTTGTTATTCCTCTTGCAGGCGCCGGCATGCTTAATGTGTACCAGATATTTCCGTATGCGCTTGGCGCCAATGTGGGTACAACGATAACAGCCCTGCTTGCGGCCTTGGCCCTGGGCAATACGGGAGCGCTTGCCATTGCGTTCGCCCATCTGCTTTTTAATATTTTCGGTGTTCTTCTATTTTATCCTCTTAAAATAGTCCCCATTACCCTGGCGAAAAAATTTGCCGAGGTGGTTATTTATAATAAGATATTACCGATACTTTTTATACTTACTTTATATATACTGCTGCCGCTTGCGGGTATTCTGCTTTCAAGGTAGTTTTAAGGGAGGAATATGGATATGCTTACAAAATTACTTGAACTTCTTGGCTCAAAGGCCGATCTCATCGAGCTTTCAAAGGAAAACGCGTTGTCTATGCTGAATACCTCGCACGAAATGTTTAACCTTGTCGTGCAGGCCCTGGGACAAAAAGCCGATCACTCAATCAAGGAAGGAATATCAAGAATAGACAGGCGCATTAACGAAAAGCAGAAGGAAGTGAGAAAAATGGTGTTCGAGCACCTTGCAATCAGCGGGGTGAAAGATCTTCTTACCAGCGTGCAGCTTTTTGCCATGGTAACCGATATTGAAAGAATAGGCGACTATGTGAAAAACCTCGCGGAAGTGGTTGATTATATCCCTGACGGAATAAAGATAGAAGAGTACCGTTCCAAATTCGATGAAATAGTAAACCAGACAAAAACAATGTTTGAACGCACGCTTGACACTGTTAAGAACTTTAATGACGCCGAGGCTTCGGAGGTTATTGTAAAATACGAAAATGTCGCCAGGGACTGCGAGATAGTAATCAGCGATATTATAAAAGCCCCGGGAGACACCGTTAAAAAATCGAATGTCAGGCTGCTTTTGCTTGTGCGTTACATCAAGCGCATTAACGCGCATCTTAAAAACGTCGCGGCAGCCATAAAGAATCCCGTTCATAACATAGGACACTTTAACACGGACGAATAGACCCCGGAATTTCGTGATTATCTGAACTTGTGTCTTTCTTTTTTTACGGCAGGGACAAGTTCGGGGATCCTTGCGCATACGCCGAGGGTGTTCATGCAGCGTTTTCTGTTTATCATGGACGTGGAGGATTTTTTCGATTCCTGGTATTTTGAAAAAATTGTGGTTATAAGCGACGCAAGTTCGTTTTGAAGCACCTGTTTGGGATTGTCCACGGATACTTCCTCCAGCACCACCGGTTTGATTATCGGAAAGTCCTCGATATATTTTGCGGAAACATTACCGGTAACCTTGTACGCCAGCCTTGCGGCCGCAGGCTTTACAAGCTTGACGTGATACGTGTCGGTTACTGTGTCGCTGTGTGTTGACTCCCCTGGTAATTTGTATTTAACGCATTCGTCTACCGAAAAAACGTAAAAAAAGCGCAAGTCATTCCTGTCCGGTATTATTATCACATCAGAATCCAGCAGGTTGTCAGCGCCAAAATACGCAAGCTCCCTGTAACATTGAAACTCCGGGCCGTAAGTTCTTGTAACAGGTTTTTTAGCTTCGTTTCCGGTTTTCGCGGCCGGAGCTGTTTCGGGTGTTTTTTCCGGCTGGTTTTCCGGTTTGGTCCCGGGTGAAGCTTCGGGTTTAATTTCATCTGCGGTTTCCCCGGGGGTGCCCTGCGCAGGTTTGGTTTCGTGTACCGCTTCGGTTTTTACCTCCGGTTCCGTTTTTGCTTCAGGTGCAGGTTTCTGTGGCTGTTCGTCCGCGACATTTTCAGGAGGTTTTTTCTCTTCTATCATGTCCGGAGGCATGGGCCTGGGCACTATAATTTCAGGAGTGCCGGTTTTTCTTATCTCTTCCAGGGGAAAATTGTCGGGGCTGTCAAGCAACTGCTGCAAATCCGGCGGAGTTTGGGCCTCCTGTGTATATATCTTTTGTGAAGCGACAGTTAATAAAGACGCAATTAGTAATAAACCGTACCGCATTCATTCCTCTTTTCAATACTTATCATAAGTTGTGTTTTTTTGCTATTCCGTGTGTTTAATCATTAATTGTAAGAAAAGATCTGTCATGATACATTTTTTATAATGAAGTACGTATTCTGCGTTATTGTTACGGCACTTTTGACTTATTTTGTGACGGTTTATTTTGTGCGCAGTCAGGCCCCCCGTGTAGAGGAAGTGAAGGGCCTGCTTGAAGCCGATATTAATGAATACCTGCTTCTGAATGACGAAGGCGAAAAGATAAAAAAAGCCGAATATATGCTGGTAAAGATCATGCACGTTTTTATGCCCGGTTCGGACATAAGATTTGCTGACCGGGGGAAAACTAAAAAATTACAGGCCCGTAAAGAGAAAGGAACGGACGGGTCGTCCGGCGTATACCGTGCCGTTGCGCGGACGGAACCGGTAATTGCCGCGGACGGATGGGTTGATAACGAAAAGAATATTGAAAATCTGGATACGGTGGACGACATATCGCAATTCCTGGAAAGCGTAAGGATAAAAGATCTGTACGCCGAGTTTGCCAGAAAAAGGGAGATTACAAATATTAACCGTAATAATGCGACAGCCTCGCTCCTGGGCAGGTACGTGGGGGAAATAACAAAAGACGGCGTAAAACTTTATGATGTCAGTACGAATTTTGAAGCCGTTGACGAGGAGGGTTCCTCTTTAAATTATGAAATTTCCATCAGGGGAAAAGGCCCGATTGGAAACAGCCTTACATCCGGTGAGCATTCCTACGCCGGTAATGTATTGTCAGAAATATTGTCCGAAGTTGAGAACGGAAGCCGCGCTCTTTTTATTGAAGTACGTAAAAACAACACGTACATACAGCTTTATTATCTTGATCAGACAGGCTCTTTTATTGGGAACGTGTATCAAAACGACAACGGTGTTTTTAATGTAATAGGCGTTATTAATCTGGAGCCCGCGTGATGAAAAAGCTGGCGTATATATATTTACAATACGCGGACCTGTACAGGACGTCTTCAAGGGAGCTCTGGATAGTTTTTTTCGCAAGGGTGATGGAAGCGCTTGCGTACTTTGTGACCATTATGGTTATGGTCCTTTTTTTCAGCACCGATCTTGGCATGAACGATCTTGAAGCAGGAAAGATTTTTGGGATATGGACGCTCACGGCAGGGCTCCTCTCCTTTTTTATGGGAGCTGTCTGCGATGTGATGGGAATAAGGCTTTCTCTTGTCCTGGGTTTTTTTACACTTGTTTTCGGCAGGCTGATCTTTGCGATTTTGCCTAATTACTACGCCGTCGTACTGGTGGGGTTACCCCTTCTTGCTCTTGGATCGTCGTTGCTTATGTCAATGAAGTCAGCGGCTGTAAAACAGTATACAACCAGGAAAAGCAGGGGACTTGCGTTCGGCATTTACTACGCGCTTATGAATATAGGGGCGCTTTTCGCGGGGCTTTGCCTTGACAGGCTTACATCCATCACGAGAATATTCGGGGAAAAGGCGCAGGAAGGCTCGGTCATTCAGAAAGGCCATGACGTTACAAGGTACGTGGTAAATCTTTTCGGTGTCCTGGATATAAGTACATACCAGATGGTTTTCCTTTTCGGCTTTCTTACCACGTTAGCCGCGTTCATAGCCGTGCTTGTTTTTATAAGAAAAGGTCAGTACGCGGAAGATGATATAGAGGCTGTAACAAGAAAATCAAAAACTCCCTTGCGCAATCTGGTGCGGTCGCTTTCCAGAAAAAGTTTCTGGCATTTCATGGTGTTTTTGCTCTTGATGTCGCTGGTAAAGCTTCTTTTTACGCATGTTCATATTACAATTCCCAAGTTTATGCTCAGGGAGATCGGGCAGGGAGCGGCAATAGGCAGGGTGTATTCCATAAACGGATTCATGCTTGTAGTGCTGCCACCGCTTATAAGTCCCCTGCTTAATAAGTTCAATATCTATAAAACAATTATTTTCGGAGCATTTATATCGTCTTTGGCTCCGCTTTTTCTTGCCGTAGATTACTCGCTTTATATTCCCATAGGCAATTTTTTAGGCGTCCACCATGTGTATGTTCCGCTTGTCCTTTTTTTTGTTTTTTTGTCGCTTGGCGAGGCCGTATGGAGTCCAAAACTTTACGAATATACGGCCAATATCGCGCCCAGGGGTGAAGAGACAACTTACGTCGCGTGGGCGTACATGCCGTGGATACTCGCAAAGCCGCTCGCCGGAATACTTTCCGGCTACCTGCTTATGACCTATTGTCCGGAAACCGGTCCCAGGAATTCGGAAATCATGTGGATGGTTATCTTTATAACAACCATTGCCGCCCCGGTTGTGCTTCTTGCCGCGTCAAAAATTTTCAAAATCAATCAGGATATATTG
>JAFGOL010000130.1 GCA_016926495.1 Oligoflexia bacterium | reverse complement strand
AGCGACTCGTGAACTTTAACAACTTTACCGGATTCTGACTGTGAACAGGAAATTAAAAGAAGAAAGAGTAAGGCAAAAACAAGCTTTTTCATCAAGGCTACTAATAAACAATAAAACCGCCTTAGTAAACCTATTTTTCCATATTAATTATATTGCCCGTACCTGTAGCGGCAAAGGCCGTGCTTTCATAGCTTTTCAACGCCTCCTTGACGTCCCTTAGATCATTAATGTCGGAAAGTATTTCCTCCTTCCGCAGGTTAATAAGCTCGAACAGCTTCGAGTCTGTTTTAAGCAGTTCCTCGACAAGCTTTTCCTTAAGGAAAAAAGCCGACTTGGCGCTTTGGGTCAGTGAAGGGTCAGCCTCTTCGATCTTTTCCGCGAGTACCGCTATTTTTTCGTCAATGTGATCGATTATGCCTATGATGTTTTCGCGGTTCTCCTTCAAAAGTTCCAGGTCCTCGTAATTACCGTCTTCCAGTCCCATAACAAAAGCCTTGGTGATTGTGAGATACTTTTCAAGATACTCGTTCTTAAGTTCGAGCAGCCTTAATACCTCTTTCATAAATACCCCCTTTGTTTTTTTTTACGGGTTCTGTTTGTTATTTTTATCTTTCATAAAACTCACGACAGCCTGTTTCCAGCCGTCGTAAAGTGTTTCAAGCATTTCTATCACTATGTCAAAATGCCTGGCGTCATTTGTAAGGTTGGCTTCAGAAAGCTCGTCAACCATATAATTGTAAAGTTGCTCAAGCTGAGCCGCCACCTGCCCCCCGACTTCAAAATCAAGCGTGTTCCTGAGCTCGAATATAATATCCAGGGTTTTTCCTATCATCCTGCCTTTTTCCGCGATATCCCTGTTTTCAAGGGCTTTCCTGCCCAGCTTGCAATACTTGATCGCTCCCTCGTAGAGCATCAAGAGTATTTTTTCCCTGGATGCCGTGCCGACCTGTGTCTGTTTATAGTTCTGATAAGGGTTTTTCATTAATTACCTCCGCCCCTGTTTACGCCACCTTTGCTGTTCCCAGGTTCATATTACCCAGAATTCCGCCGGTCTGTCCGGCGCCCAAAGCCTGCGATACATACGCACTTTGTGTTTTCATGGATGCCATCGCGCTTTCCAGTTTTGCAAACGTACTTTTAAGCTGTTCGGCTTTTTTTGCAACAGAGACTTCCTTTCTCTCTATGGACTGGTCCAGCGAATCCATCCTTCTTTTGATACCTTCTTCCCTTGAAGTAAGAATACCGGTCCCGACATTCGTAAAAGCCTTGAGTTCCCTGTCAAGGACGGGTACGACACCTGTCTGCATATCACCTGTGCCGACAAAAAGCCTTGCCACATCACCGAAATGCTCATTAATAGCCGCGTTAAATTTATTCTCGTCAAAAGCAAGAAGGCCGTTTCTCTGGAATCCTATGCCGACTTCACTAAGGTACTTTAAATTAAAACCCGCGCCCGGGACCGCCCTTGTAAATATTGATCTTATCCTGTTCTCGATGGTTGAAAGAGTTATATCACCGCCAAGGGTATTACGGGTATTGGACTCCGCGTTAAGGCTGTTCTGCGCCTGGATAAATTCAAGAACCTTGTTAATGGAGTCCACAAGCCCCTTAACCTTAGCCGAAATTGATTCAATGTCTTCCATTATAGTAAGATTGACTTCCTGCCCCGGATTCGCCTTTAGCAGATCTATAGTTACTCCGGGCAACATTTCCTTGACCTTGTTTTCAGGCACTTCTATTTCAAAACCGTCTATCTTGACCTTGGCGTCCTGGGCCGGCCTTTCCTGGTCAATGTAAAAATCATAATCTCCGTCCAGAAAATAGAACTGGGGCCATTCAACAGCTTCGCTGTCTCCGCTTGACTGACCGCTTATCAGCAACCTGTACGGCTTGTCCGTATCAGTCCCGTCCTCTATAACGTTGGCAACAAAGCCAAGCCCCGAATCATTGATGGCCTTTGCCACGTCATTAAGAGAATTGTTATAGGGGCCGATAAAAATATCCTTGCTCTCTCCCGTACTTGTCTTGAAAGTCACGTAACCAACGCCGACCTGGCTTTTATCCTTGTCCGGAAAGCCGGTGCTTATGGCCGAAGATCTCCTGGCAAGGTTAACTACCTCGATATTGTAAGTCGCGGGCCTGGCAAGAGCCTTATCAACATTGGCCCTGACTACGGTCTCATCGCTTGAAACGGATTTCATTTCACGAAATCCGTAAATGTCTTTCATACTGGTTACAGGGATACCGTTAATTCTTCCCTTGAGGTCCTTTAAAAGTTTTTGCTTATTTTCAAGATCAGCCTTGCTAAGCTCCATCATCTGTATGGGACGGCGCTCTACTTCCACAAGTTTTTCAACTATGTCAGGAGGAAGCCCTGAGGCAAGAGATCCAAAAGTAACAGGCATTGTTATAACCTCTTAATTACCAATAATAATATATTTGGGCCTTACATGGAATACCCAGCTTGAAAATATTATACTTTTTGACAATTATCTGACTTTTTTATGCCAGACGGAGTAAATTCAAAATCAGACGGAGCAAAAATCGCAGCAGGTCTTACAATCAAAAAAACATAATGTTATCGAGTAGTTAAATTTAAATTATTCTGATTATCAGACCTTGATCCTTGCCCAGTTTTGGACAAGCTTCAGTACCACCTTTACGGCATCTTCCATATCCTCAAGGCAGGCCCACTCGCTTTTACTATGCTCCGCATAGTAACCCGCGGACAAATTCGGACAGGGAAGCCCCATATAGCTGATATTCGCGCCGTCAGTACCTCCCCTCAGGGCGTGCATCCGGGGAATAACTCCGCATTCGGTAAAGGACTTTTTTACCAGATCTATAACCGGCGGGTCCTTTTCAATAAGAGGTTTCATGTTCCTGTACTGCTGCTTCACCTGAATTTCAACTTCGGCACCCTGATAACGCTTCAGGGCATTTTGTGCGGTCTTTTTTACAATTTCCTCAAACGCGAGTAATTTATCTTCGCTGAAATCCCTTATAAGGCATGTTACCTCTGTCTGTGAAACAGTGCCTTTTACATTCAGTACATGAATAAACCCCTGCCGCTTTTCCGTCTTTTCCGGTCTTGATTTTTTCGGCAGGGAATCAATAAATTCAGACGCCACCCTGATTGAATTAACCATGATATTTTTCGCGCAGCAGGTATGTATGTCCCTGCCCTTAAAAAGAAGCGTCATCATATCCGCACAAAAACATTCATCCGTGATCATACCCAATCCATCACCGTCAATCGTATAAGCACATCTTGCACCGAGTTGCTTTACATCAAGTTCCCTGCACTGACAGCCTATTTCTTCGTCCGGGGTAAAAACAAGAACAACATCACCGTGCGTGATTTCCGGATCCGAGGTTAAAATACGGGCAAGTTCCATTTGTATAGCGACACCGGATTTATCGTCACCGCCGAGTATGGTCCTGCCGTCGGAAGTAATTATTGTTTTGCCGGTTTTATCCTTCAGAGCAGGATGCTCTTTGACGCTTATGACCGTACCGTCATACGGCAGACGGATATCATCGCCGTCATAATCACGGTGCACAACCGGTTCAACTGTTTCAGCTCCTATCAATCCAACGGTATCAAGATGGCTCAAAAACGCGATCGCCGGCGCACCGGTATTTCCGGGTATCCTCGCGATAACATACCCGTTACTGTCCTGTACCACGTCTTTAACGCCCAAACCGCGCAATTCGCCGGCAAGCATCTTTCCGAGTTCCAGTTGTCCCTTGCTGCTGGGCAAACTTTGAGAACCGTAAACCGAGGCTGTATTTATTCGCACCGATTTAAGAAATATTTCCTCCAGATAGGATTTATCCGTGGTCATTCTTTATCAAGCGGCAATAACTTGTAGGTCCCGGGTTTTTGCATTTTTTTCTTTCTGTCCCTGCCCATCTTGGCCTGTTTGATGGCCCTTCTGGTCTTGGTTTTTTTTGAACATGAAGCCATAATATGTAAATCCTCCGGTAATTTGCGGTTTCGCTTTTATTAGCAGAAAACAAAACACAACGCAAGACGTTATTTTTGATTCCTTTCTTGACAAATTATACTATGATGATTATTAAAAATGAACTTCGGTAATGGCGCCGTAGCCAAGTGGTAAGGCAGAGGTCTGCAAAACCTCTATCATCGGTTCAAGTCCGATCGGCGCCTCCAATATCTGAAAAACTACCTGTTTTTATGCCTGCTCTTTTTTTTGTAATCCCTGATTTTTGCAGCGGTTTCCTTATGGCCGTTTTTTAACGCAGCCCTGAGGGGTGTTATGCCGTTAAGTGAAAATTTAACATTTGCGCCGTTTTCTACCAGAATATCAACTGCCTTATCCAGGCCCATACCTGCGGCATTCAGCAATGCTACATCAATATCGGAGTCGAATAATAATAACAGGGCCACCATGGATTGCTTCCGGTTGTTGGCAGCAACCAGCATGGCGCGCGTTAATTCGTCTTCAGGCATACCCGCGCCGTTCTGCAAAAGGCATTTGGCGATACTTACATGGTTATACAAAACAGCATAATAAAGCGCGGATTTTAAATCACTGTCCTTGTCCCAAATAATGGCGCAAAGGCTTCCTACTTTATCCGGACTGCACGGTGTTTTTTTGGGATCGGTTTTATAGGATTCTACTATTTCCTTTACCCTGTTATAATCCCCTGCCCTGGCAGCCTTAATAAGGGTTAGATCCGTATTTGTTTTTTGTTGCCTGTTGTCAACATATTTTTCAAGATAGGTAAGATAATCACTATAAAAAGTATTACAATTCTCCCTGCTATACTGTTTATTGTCATTTTTAAAAGGATCATTTTCAATTTCCTTAAGCTTGTTACAATTAATAAATTGCCCGTTAATAATATCATCCAGTGTTTGCTGTGAGCCGTCAGCTTCATCTGTAACTATGTCGGCCCTTGCCCCTTTATCCAGTAAATACATGACCATTTTTAAATCCATAGCTTCAGCCGCAGTCATCACTGCAGTGTAACCCTTAAAAGGATAGCTGGTGTAATTACCGGTGGATGATTCCCTCACAGGCTGGAAGTTAATATCAGCGCCTTTTTTTCAATTAATTCATCTACAAATTTAAAACGCTCTGTATAGCTTACAGTGTTGCAGTTAGAGGAAACAACATGACCTAACATTGTTAACCCGATATCATTTTTTCTAAATTCAGGCTTAACCTTTTTCAGTGCATTACGCAGGTCATCAAGATTACATTCTCTTTTTGTTTCTGTCTGGTAATTGTCTCCCCTTTCCACAATATTGGATGAAACCCAGGAATCCATGGCATTCAGGCATGAATATGACAAAAAAACAGCTAGAACTATACCCATAGTAACCTTATCGGCATAAAGGCAGTGATATTTAGCAGTTGGGTATAAGTCAATAAACCTAGCGAATACTGTTCTGGACGAACCGCTTAAGGAAATATTTGATCATTTCCGGAGTATTGATCTTTCTGCCCTGGTAAGTCCAGACGGCTTCATTGAAAGGCCCTAACTGGGCGTGTATTATATCACCTACCTGATCCGAACTGGATATGGGATTCACCCCCTGCCCCTGCGATGTAAAGAAACCGCCTGTATGCGCGTTAAAGCTTATCTGGATTATTCCCGGACGCTGGGCCGCGAAAATAAGTTTCAGGGAATTTCTGAAAACCATAAAATCAGCGTCTGTATTTGTTATTCCGTAAACCTTTATCGCGGAACTGGCCGGACTTTTATGCGCGTTAAATACGGAAGCCAGATGGGTAATCGAACTCCTGAGATGGCGTAAATAGGACACGGTGGCGTCTTTTAAGACCTTTTCAGGCGATACCGAAGCATCAAAGCTGATCATGCCCGTACGATCAATGTCGTCCTCCTCCCTGGCGAGCCCGGTTATCCATGCCGTATCCTGTTCCGACTCGTCATAGGGAAGATAAATTTCGGGCGTATCTTCGTTTATTTTTTTTCTTTTCAGTACAAGTTCATTCAGACCCGTAATTTTCCAGTCATCACTCAATTGATACCCCCGCGATCATAACCCTATACAATTATATATTCTTTTAATTTGCAATTCAAGAACATGAAGAAGCGTCAGGGCTAAAATTTGAAAATAAAACCCAGTAATGCCTTTGGGGCATAGGAAAAAACGGTTTTATACTCTCTTGTCATCTGGTCATCGGTTTCATTGGGTATCTCGTAATTCTTCTGGTTAACAAAAAAGATGTTGCTGACAATAAGTTCAAACAGGAATGTTTCCCTTAGAGCGTAGCAAACTACAATCCCGCCTTCAAACTGCATGAACTCTTCAATTACCGCGTTTTCTTCGCCTGCAGCGCTAAGTTCAGGCACTCCGAACTCACCGCTGGGGATAATGTAAAAGGAAGTATGTATTCCAAGATCAAAATAACTCTTTCCCGTACTAACCCTGTAAAGACCGGTCACGTCGGCCCTTAACCTGCCGTACCTGTTTGCCGTAAACGGCATGTAATAGGCAATAGCGCTTTTTATGCCCCACGGAGCAGGGATAAATCCCGTGCTTGTCGAAAAAACCATCCACTGCTCATTCCTGTCAAACCTGCCGAAACGATACCCCAGCGTCAGCAAACCAAAAATCTTGCTGTCGGTAAACCCCCTGCTGAGGTTGAATTCCACCGAATGATAATCATAGCCTTCCTTGAGAGAACTCCTTACCTGTGATGAAAGCACGTAAGGCCCGTATACCCTTTGCACAAAAGAAAGATCTCCCACAAAAACCTTAAGAATGGACTGGGCGGAGAATTTAAAAAGGAAAGTGGAATCAGCCTCGTACAGCCTGTTTACGGCTTTATCGGCAGAATAAACGCTGGACCTGGATTCAACCATCATCGAATATGACGGTTGAGATCCAAAAAACAGCAATAATAAAACAACTGTAAGCAACTTACTTTTTATTTTCCGTTCCTTCGGTCTGTGCGTTTTCAGGCGCCACAGCATCAGCGGCAGGAGCCGCGGTTTCCGTTGTTACCGCGGGTTTTTCATCCTGCATTACCGTCTCCATTGTCTTGCGGTGATGCAGGGCCGTCAGCCCTATGCTTGTAAGCATGAAAACAAAGGCAAGGGTGGTGGTAATCTTGGTAAGCACATTGCCGCCCTGGGTCCCGAAATAGGTTTGGCTTATTCCGCCGAAAGTAGCTCCGACTTCCGCGCCTTTTCCCGCCTGTAACAAAACAAACAGGATAAGAAAAATACAGGTAATAATGTGTATAACTACCAGAAGCGTGGCCATTATCACACCTCCTTAAAATCGGCAATTCTAAGGAAAGAGTCTGTCTTCAGTGACGCCCCTCCGACAAGCACTCCGTCAATGTCCTCGTTTGACATGAATCCGTCTATGTTATCGGGCTTGACGCTTCCGCCGTACAATATGCGCACGCCGTCCGAAGTTCCCTTGCCGTAAGTATCATCAAGAATTTTTCTTATAAGCTTATGAACTTCCACGGCCTGTTCAACAGTGGCGTTAAGGCCCGTGCCTATGGCCCATACAGGCTCGTAGGCAATGGTAACGTATTTCAAAACATCCTGCCTGGAAATTCCTTCAAGCCCATTGACAACGTGCCCGGTCACAATATTTTGCATGTTGCCCGCTTCTCTTTCTTCCCGGGTTTCGCCGACGCACATAATTACCTTAAGGTTGTTTTTTATGCTGCCCTTCACCCTCCGGTTAACGCTCTCGTTCGATTCACCGAAAAATTTCCTTCTCTCTGAATGTCCTATAATAGCGTACTCAACTCCCAGTTCCTTTAACATGGGAGCGGAAATCTCTCCGGTAAACTGACCGGAATCATCCCAGTGCACGTTCTGCGAGCATAATTTAATACCGTCTGATGAAGACGTAAGGCCTTCCCTTGCTTTAAATATGGATGTAAAAACAGGGGCAACCCCTATTTCCCTGTCTTTCAGGGAAGGTGTTTTATCAACACTGTTGATCAGTTCCTTCAAAAAAAGGGCGGTCTCCTCGATCCCTTTGTTCATTTTCCAGTTCCCTACGATGAATGCCGTTCTTTTTCTTGCCATGTTCTCTCCCTGTTTATTAATTAATATTCCAATGCCACAAGGCCCGGAAGCTTTTTGCCTTCCAGGTATTCAAGCGAAGCCCCCCCGCCTGTGGAAACGTGGGTAATCCTGTCCTTCACTCCCGCTTTTTTTACGGCTGAAGCGGAATCTCCCCCGCCTATAACCGTGTGCGCCTTGCTTTCCGCAAGCAGCCTCGCGACTTCAAGTGTTCCGTTATCAAAAGGTTTTGTTTCAAAAACACCCATGGGCCCGTTCCACACAACCATTTCAGCGTTCTTCAGGGCGTCCTTGTACAGTGATATCGTTTTGGGACCTATATCAAGTCCCATCATACCGTCGGAAATGTTTTCATCGCCTGTAACTTCCCACTTAACTCCTTCCTTCAGTTCCGAAGCGACTATATGATCAACGGGAAGCAGAAGTTTTGTACCCTTGTTTGAAAACCTGCTTATAATTTTTTTGGCAAGCTCAAGCTTGTCGTCTTCAACCAGCGATTTACCGACATTAAAGCCCCCGGCTTTTAAAAAGGTATACGCCATTGCCCCGCCTATCAGCATAACATCGGCGTTCCTGGAAAGTTCTTCAATAACCGCCATCTTGTCGCTGACCTTGGCACCGCCCAGTATTACGGCAAAAGGATGCGTGGGCGACTCAACCACCGGCCTCAAATTATCCACTTCCTTCTGTACCAGAAAACCGCAGCCCTTGTCTTTTACAAATTCCGCCATGCCGGCAGTGGAAGCATGCGCCCTGTGTACCGTTCCGAAAGCGTCGCTGATATATACGTCGCACAACTTGGCAAGCTCCATGGAAAAGGCCTTGTCGTTTGCCTCTTCCTCCTTGTAAAATCTTAAATTTTCCAAAAGAACAACATCGCCCTGCCTCATGTTTTCAACAACAGACCATACTCCTTCCCCCCTGCAATCGTGAGCAAAAATAACCTCTTTATTCAAAAGCTCTGCGAGCTTTTCACCAACACCCTGCAAAGTATATTTAAGGTCCACCTTGCCCTTGGGCCTTCCCAGGTGACTGGCAAGGATCACCTTCGCGTCCTGTGACATGGCATACTGGATTGTAGGCAATGCTGCCCTGATCCTGTTATCATCGGCGACAGTACCGTCGTCCTTCATCGGACAGTTAAAATCCACCCTTATAAAAACCCTTTTGCTTTTAATATCAATGTCTTTTATGCTTTTTATTTTTCCCATTTTAAGTTCCTTACATCCTCTTGCCGACAAATTCGGTAAGTTCGGCAAATCTCTTTGAATAACCGGACTCATTGTCATACCACGCGAATACTTTTACGAGATTACCGTCTATAACGTTAGTCAGGGCAGAATCAAATGTTGAAGAAACAACAACGCCGTTAAAATCAATTGATACAAGAGGTTCATCCGTATATGCAAGAACTCCCTTTAAAGCGCCTTCGCTGGCTGCTTTCATCTTTTCGTTAATTTCTTCCTTTGTAGTTGATTTGTCAACTACAGCGACAAGATCAACCGCCGAAACATTCGGTGTCGGCACCCTTACGGCAAAACCGTCAAGCTTGCCTTTTAAATCAGGAAGCACAAGCCCTACCGCCTTTGCTGCTCCGGTTGTTGTGGGTATCATTGATACCGCCGCGGCCCTGCTTCTCCTTAAATCCGAATGAGGAAGATCAAGAATTTTCTGATCATTTGTATATGAATGAATGGTCGTCATAAAACCTTTCTGTATCTTATAATTATCATTAAGAACCTTTGCCACTGGAGCGAGACAGTTTGTGGTGCAGCTTGCGTTGGAGATTACATCATGCTTTGAAGGATCGTATTCTTCGTGATTAACACCTATTACCACTGTAAGATCAGCACCCTTAAGCGGTGCTGAATACAATACTTTTTTCGCGCCGTTCTTAAGGTGAGCGGCTACAGCATCCCTGTCTTTCAGTCTGCCCGTGCACTCCAGTACCAAATCAACACCGAGGTCCTTCCACGGTAATTTCGCAGGATCGGGCTGGGATAAAATCTGTATCTTTTTCCCTCCGACCTTCAGGTAATCGCTTCCTGATTCCACCGTACTGCCGAACCTGCCATGAACCGAGTCATATTTGAGCAGGTGGGCAAGTGTTTTAGGCTCAGTGAGGTCATTTATAGCGACAATCTCAATGTTCTTATTATCAAAAAGAAACCCTGCCGTCTGCCTTCCGATTCTTCCAAAACCATTAATAGCAATTTT
>JAFGOL010000129.1 GCA_016926495.1 Oligoflexia bacterium | reverse complement strand
TTGAAATTCATTACTAAAAACTTTTTATATTAAATCTATAGTTTTTTATAAGTGTTGATAATTTGATAATAAGCAGATAACTGATTGAAATATGTAAGATAATTAGTCTTTATACTTGTTCATAACACTGTGCGGGACCCTGATGAAAACCCGGAAAAAAGCAGTTATACCTCCATGTATGGAGAACAGGTGATCTTATCATTAAAATTATTTTATTTTGAACTAAACAATTTGGTTTAATTCTTTGATAAGTGCAAGAACATCGGTTTTTATTGAAGGATTCCGGTCAATTTCCGTTTTTATTTTTTTACAGGCGTGAATAATGGTTGAATGATTTTTTTTCCTGAATATCTTTGCAAGATCAGAGAATGATTTGTCAGTGAGTTCATTTGCCAGGTATATGGAAATATGCCTGGGCACAAGCACCTCTTTTTTTCTTTCAGTGCCGGTAATGTCAGAATAATGAATGCCGTAAAAAGAGGCTACTTTTTTTATTATGGTGCTGATTTCTATTGAAGGTGTCTTTTTGCTTTTTTTGTTTTCCTTAAATACTTCAGTTATAAAGTCCGGCGTTATCCTTGCGTTGGCGAACGAGGCATACGCGCCTATTTTTGTTATCTCACCCTCAAGTTCCCTTACGTTATTGCTGCAAATGCCGGCCAGCTTGTTAACGGATTCTTCGGACATGGTTATGTTGAGCTGAACTATTTTGTTTTTTATAATTGCAACCTTGGTCTCGAATTCCGGAGGCTTAAGGTCGCATATCAGTCCGGCGCAGCAACGGGTTTGAAGACGGGTATCAAAGTTTTCTATTTCCTTGGGAAATTTATCCGACGCCATTACTATCTGCTTGTTGTTTTCCTGGGCCGAACTTATAAGAAAGAAAAGTTCGTTCTGGGACTGTTCCTTGCCTGCTATAAACTGAATATCGTCAAAAACAAGGACATCATAATCGTCGCTAAGTTTTTTTCTGAAATCATTTATGGTTTTATTCCTTATTGCGTCAACGTAACTGCCGACGAACTTTTCGCTTTTCATGTAAAGGACCCTTGTTGAGGGATGATATTCGTAAATATAGTTGGCAATCGATTGCAGAAGATGTGTTTTACCCAGGCCCGAACCTCCGAATATGAAAAACGGGTTATAAGATTCGGCAGGTCTTGCGGCTACCGATAACGCGGCCGCGTAGCAGAACTGGCTGTTACTCCCAACGACAAAATTCTCGAATTTAAAACGCGGATTTATCCCGGGAGGTTTTTTACGGACCGGCACATTGGTTGAAGGTTTTTCAGTTTTTTCCTTATCTCCGGACTCCAGGTGCATAAAACGGACGTTGTCTATTTCTATGGTTATCCTGGTGTTTTTATACATTATTGATTCAACGATTGATTTAATGTCCTCGATGCTTTTAAGCAGGTATTCCTTTATGAAGTTGTTCGGCGTGTAAATTGTAATTGAGTTGTTTTCAATATCGTATGTCGCGGAAGTAAGTTTCTGCCACTGTGAAAACAGCGGTGTGTTTTTCCTGCTGCCGAGAGCAGAGAGAACCTCTGACCAAAAAAATGTACCGTCCAAAAGACCCGAACCTCATGTTTTATTGAAAAAAACCGGAATTTATTTGTTACCAAGAATAAAATAACCGATCAAGTGCCAAATGGCATTAAAATAATGTTGACATTAATATGTATTGGGTAGTATAGCTAAACATCACTTAAAGTTAACCAAACAACAAAATAGGGGACTGGCAAATGAAGCGGACTTATCAGCCACACAACAGGAAGAGAAAGACAACTCACGGATTTTTATCCAGAATGAGTTCAAGCGGCGGCCGTAATGTTCTTAAAAACAGAAGGGCTAAGGGCCGTAAGCGTTTAACCGTTAAGGTCAGTGGCAAATAGCAGAAAAAACAGGACAAAAAAGGAATCCCGAATCCCCTTTAGGATATATTCAAAAAATTTTATTTTGGCATACGGAGCAACGGAAAAGGATTACGGTATTTTTTTCGGACTGAGCAGAAAAGCGTCCAGGGCCGTAAAACGTAACAGGATAAAAAGGGTTTTTAAGGAACTGGTTAAAGACAAGATTGAGCTGTATCGCGGGCCAAATGAAGGCAGTTATTTTTCAATGTGTCTTATATCTAAAAAGGGAGTTAAATTCAGCAAAGGGTATCTGGATACAGAACTGAAGGATGAACTTAAAGGTATTATTGACAAGCTTGCCGGTAAAATCTCTAAAAGCACTTGATGCTTTGTTTATTTTACTTATAAGGTTTTATCAGAAAACATTGTCCATTCTGATAGGGAGACAATGCAGGTTTTATCCCACATGCTCGGCATACGGTATTGATGTTATCAGAAAGTACGGCATATTTAAGGGATTTCCCCGTATTATATGGAGAATAGCAAGGTGTAATCCCTTTAATCACGGAGGGTATGACCCGGTTAAATAGCAGGGAGTTTTCTATGGATAAGAGAATGATACTGGCGATAGTAGTCAGCATGGGCGTTTTAATGATGTGGCCGTATTTTGTAGGAAAAAAAGCCGGTCAGGAACAGGCCCCTGCACCCGGTGACACCGCTGCGGTTGCCGAACAGTCAAAAAAAGAAACGGTAAAAACAGAAGAAGAGACCCGGCAGAAAGCAGTATCCGCAGACACAAAGATTGTGTCAGAGGCGGTGGCCGGGAATATGTACCAGATGCAGAATGACAGCCTGCTTGTGAGTGTTTCGGACGCGGGAGGGTCTGTAAGAGAGGTCGCTTTTAAGAAATATTCGGACGACACAAGCCGGATGATCAGGTTTTTCGGCCCGGACGTGGAGTCCATGTCGGCGTTTGGATTATCAGGCAGCGAGAACATGAAATTTAAAGTTACCGAAATCACTCCTGTTTCAATAACTTTAAGGCATGATGACAAAAACGGCGGCATTGAAGTCAGGTATTCTGTCAGTGACGAAAAACCATATATTATCAATACAACTGTAACAACCGGTAATCAGCGCGGCATAAAATTACGCCTCCTGTCCGCCATGAGTCCGGATAAAAAGGAGATGTACGGCCTTGCCCCGGAACCTGAAAAGCGCATCAAGGAATTTGTTTATTTTGCGAACCAAAAGGCGGAAAGGACGGAACTGAAGGATTTTGATAAATCCGGTATTTTAACTTTCAGCGGGAATCCCGTGTGGTACGGGATAACTGATCCTTACTTCCTGTTCGCGGTCATCAATTCCGCGGACGCTTCGCTTTCAGCGGGTAAAACCGATAAAGAGGGAATATATTTCGCCGATATTACGCCAGCAATGCCCGAAAAGAAATACAGTTTTGAGATATATGCAGGTCCCAAGGAAGTAAATATGCTGAAGAACGCGAATCCGGCGCTCACGGACGCCATTTATTTCGGGTGGTTTACCTTTCTAAGCGTGCCCATGCTCGAGCTTTTAAAATATTTTTACAGCCTTATACCAAATTACGGCCTGGCTATTATATTCCTGACCCTGCTGATAAGGATACTGCTTTTTCCCCTGCAGCATAAAAGCATGAAATCAATGAAGAGAATGCAGGAACTGCAGCCGCATATAAAGAAAATCCAGGAACAGTACAAAAACGACAAGGAGAGGATGAACCGTGAAGTCATGCAGTTTATGAAAACCCACAAGGTGAATCCCATGGGAGGATGTTTCCCCATGCTGCTACAGTTACCGGTTTTTATCGCATTATACAAGGTATTGGGCAGTGCCGTGGAACTTTACAGGTCTCCTTTTATATTCTGGCTCAAGGATCTTTCGGTTAAAGACCCATATTATGTTTTACCGATACTGATGGGTGTCATGATGGCGCTTCAGCAAAAAATGACACCAAACCCGGCCATGGACCCCACACAGGCCAAGATGATGATGCTGATGCCAATAATTTTTACTTTTTTTATGCTCAGTCTGCCCAGCGGACTGACATTGTACATTATGTTCAGCACAATGCTGGGTATTGCGCAGCAACTATATACGAATAGAAAAAAGGCAAATTGATATTTCGGAGGATACCGGTATGGACGATTTCAGGGAGTTTACAGGCAATTCGCTAGAAGAGGCCAAGGAAAAAGCAAGGGACTATTTCAATTCCAATCATATTATATATGAAATGATGCCCCCTAAGTTTTTGACCGTTTTGACAGGCAAACGGGAAATAAGGATCAAGGCTAAAAAGGGTGAGTTCACTGCCGAAAACCAGGAATATAAGAACAAGGCCCGCGAACTCCTGGAGCAGATCATCCGGCAGGGCGGCTTTAACGTGACCATAGAGGAAAATGTGGATGACGAGGCGATCCGTTTTAACCTGTGCGGCGACGATACCCATTATTTCACCGAAGGCAGGGGCAGGTTGCTTGATTCCGTTCAGCATATAATAGTCAAATCTTCCAGAAGTGAAAATAACGATATCAACCTTATAATTGACGCTGATTTTTTCAAAAAGGAAAGGGAGGAATACCTTAAAGGCTACATAAACAAGGCGTGTACAACGGTAAGAAAATCCAATAGACCTTATATTTTAAAACCGCTTAACGCGAGCGAGCGCCGTATAGTACACATGTTTGTAAAATCCGAGGGAGATCTTGAAAGCGAATCAATCGGTGACGGACTTTATAAGAAGGTAAAGATTTCCAAAATCAGACCCCGGGAAAATGAGCCTGTATCATCCTGATAATATTATCGCTGAAATCACGTTTGCCGGAAGGGCCGCCGTTTCGGGGATAAGACTGAGCGGACCTGATGTTATAAATATAGTTGAAGATTTTTTTAACCGGAAGTTTCCGGAAAACAGGTATGCTTATTTTGTTAGGCACGATCTTGATGAGATAGTGCTTATTTGTTACAACGCGCCTGCTTCATATACCGGCGAAAACGTTTGCGAGATCTTTTGCCACGGCAATCCGGTTATCAGTTCTGGCATTATTACGGCAATGATCGGGAGCCCCGGTTATAATTTGAGGACAGCCATGCCGGGCGAATTCACAAAGAGGGCTTATTTTAACGGAAAGATTGATTTATTACAGGCTGAATCCGTTGTTGATCTTATAAACGCGCATTCTGTCAGTGAGGTAATTTACAGGAACAGGGTGTTAAAGGGGGAACTGTCCGAAAGGATGGCGACAGTTAAGGACCTTTTAATGGATATTGCCGTAAAATCAGAGATTGAAATTGATTTTGACGACGAAAACCTTATAGACTTTTCGTATAGCGATGCGATTGATTTTTCTGAAACCGCTGTTTCCATTGTCAATGAAGTTTTGACCACTTTTGCCAATGTTGAAAAATTCGCGGAAGGTCTGCGTGTTGTTATTACAGGACCTGTTAACGTGGGAAAATCCACGCTTTTCAACAGGCTTATAGGAAAGAACAGGGCCCTTACCGATGCCGAACCCGGCACCACGCGCGATTATATAGAGCATGATCTTATGCTTGAGGGGTTGGATATAACATTTACTGATACGGCCGGACTTCGCCCGGAGGGTGCCGGAAATATTGAAAGGATGGGAATGGACAACGTCGCTGAACTCATTGAAAATGCCGTCATGGTTGTTGAAGTCGCGGATAGTGACGGGTATTCGTATCAATATGAAGGATCAATCAGGGTAAGAAACAAGATCGATTGCCGGGACCCGGGCGAAAAAAAGCCGGGTATTATTTATGTATCGGCCCTTACAGGCAACGGAGTTGAAGAGTTACGCTGTCATGTTCTTGATTTGTTACGTGTAAAATTAAAAAACGGTACTGATATGGAAACAGGTTTTCTGGTGTCCGGGGTACAGAAACAAAAGATTTCCGAACTCCGTTCAAACCTTGTTTTGCTTATATCGGAATTGAAAAACAATGCCCAGGTGGATGTAATATCCATGCTGGTGATTAATTGCATCCAGGTTATCAATGATATACTTGGTATTGAAAAACCGGGCTGTGAAGTACTGGACCTTTTGTTCAGCAGGTTTTGTATAGGAAAATGATGTGAAAAGCTATGATGTCATAGTTGTGGGCGGAGGTCATGCGGGTTGTGAGGCAGCAGCATCCGTGGCTCGCAGCGGCCATAGCGTATTGCTTGTAACCATGAACATGGACAGGCTTGCGTGGATGTCCTGTAATCCTGCCATAGGCGGGCTTGCAAAGGGGCATCTGGTAAGGGAACTTGCTGTTTTCGACTGTGTTATGCCTAAGGTAATAGATAAAACCGGCATACAGTACAGAAGGCTTAACAGTAAAAAGGGCGTGGCAGTACAGTCAACAAGGGTGCAGGCCGACAAATACAGGTACACGGAAGTTATGAAAAAGGAGCTTGCGTGTTTTCAGAATTTACATTTTTTTCAGGCAGAAGTGAGCGGACTACTGCTGGAAAGCGATCAGGTTAGAGGTATTGATA
>JAFGOL010000019.1 GCA_016926495.1 Oligoflexia bacterium | reverse complement strand
CCTAAGATTTTTACTTGGACAAAAGATGCGGATACTATCTTGAAAAAAGTTAACCATTGTAAAGAAGCGTTAGTTACACTACACTAGTTTTAAGGAATCGCGCTGATTTTACCAGGCAATCTGCAATAAAAGTATACACATCCGCGAAATGTCCGTTGGTTCAATACCGGCTGGTCTCACGCCGGATATCAATTCGAGATATAAACCTCGAAATCATCCATCGTAATGCTTAAACCTGCGCTCTCCTCGTCGCTAGCGCCAAACGAGGCCTCTTTGTATATACAACCGCTTGCAACACTGCCGGAGACCTGCTCTATCTGGTTCCCTGAAACATCTTTTAACGTGGCGGTCAATTCACCGTCGTTTCCGGTAAATTCAAGATAATAATAAGTATCCGGAGTCAACGTCACTGCCGTGGATGCCACCGGCGAAGCCGCGTCCTCATCTGCGACGATTGCCAGTACGGAAGAACCTGCCAAATAAACAACACCCGCGAAATGCGCACATTCATCGCCGCCCAAATCATTAGGATCAAATACGCCGACCCTGTCAAAATCCGTATCAAAGGCCTCGGAAATTTTAAATTTAAGGGACATCTTTATCTTTGCCGAATCCGGGCTGTCTCCCGTTCCTTCATATTCAACACCGCAATTTGATCCCTGGCATACAGCCTCGCCGCCGCTTACGGCAAGTATACCGGTGTCATTATATGTATGAGCGCCGACGCGGAAATCATCCGTAAAATTATCTTCAAAAAGCAAGGTCCAGTCCAAGCTGCTTCCGCATGAAGTTGTAAAAAACAAAGCCAACAGTACAATCAAAGTTTTTTTCATTAGTAAGGATACCTCCGGCTCAATATAATTTGCATACAATGTTATTAGCGATTAAAGTTAATAAGTCAATAAAAATCATTAACAGCTACGCCAAACCCTGATCCATCATAGCGTCTGCTACTTTTAAAAAACCGCTCACATTAGCACCAAAAACGTAGTCATGAGGCCTGCCGTATTCGTGAGAAACGTTTAAACAGGTGTCGTGAATGTTCTTCATAATAGATCTGAGCTTTTTATCGATATCACCGGTAATCCAGCATAAACGCATACTGTTTTGTGACATTTCCAAACCTGAAACCGCAACGCCTCCCGCGTTTGACGCCTTACCCGGGGCATACAGTATCTTACTCTTTTGCAATACTTTAACAGCATCTAAAGCGACGGGCAGGTTGGAACCTTCAACGATATATTTGCATTTATTCCTTATCAGTTTTTTTACATCAGCAGTCCCGATCTCGTTTTGCGTAGCACAGGGGATAGCTATATCGCACGGAACTTCCCACGGTTTTTTATTACTGAAAAAATCAACTTTAAACTTCTTCGCATAATCCTCTACCCTGTCATTACAACTCAGCCTTAAATCAAGCATGTAGTCGATCTTTTCGCCGGAAACACCGTCTTTATCATGTATAAAACCGTCAGGACCCGACAAAGTTACAATCCTGCCCCCTAATTCATATGCTTTTTTAGCGACACCCCAGGCAACATTCCCAAAACCTGAAATTACAATTCTTTTACCTTTAATAGAATCGGCTTTGCTTTTAAGCATTTCCTCCAGAAAGTAAACAACTCCGAAGCCGGTTGCCTCAGGCCTTAAAAGACTCCCGCCCCAACAGGTACCCTTGCCGGTAAGCACTCCTGTAAATTTATTGGCAAGCCTTTTATACTGCCCGAACAAATATCCTATCTCTCTTGCTCCAACTCCTATGTCGCCTGCGGGGACATCTGTATTATCCCCGATATGCCTGAACAGTTCATTCATAAAGCTCTGGCAAAATCTCATTATTTCGTTCTCTGATTTGCCACGGGTGGAAAAATCACTTCCGCCCTTGCCTCCACCCAGGCTCAATCCTGTAAGGGCATTTTTAAATATTTGTTCGAAGCCCAAAAATTTCAGTATGCTAAGCGTCACCGAGGAATGAAACCGCAATCCGCCCTTATAAGGCCCAAGGGCGCTGTTAAATTCGACCCTGTATCCGGTATTAACCTGATAATCACCCCTGTCATCTTCCCACGGCACCCTGAAGGATATTATCCTTTCAGGCTCAACAATTCTTTCAAGGATTCTACCATTTTTATAATCCGGTCTTTTATCCAAAACATACGATATGGCTTCAAAGACTTCTTTAACCGCCTGTATAAATTCCTTTTCCCAATAGTATTTTTTTTCTAAATTACTTAATACAGTCTGAGCATAAGTATTCACAACACAGAGTCCTTTTTTATCTGTCAACTTACAAAAGTAATTTTACTTATACAATACCCTGAGACATCATGGCGTCAACAACCTTCTGGAAACCGCCTATATTAGCACCTACTACCAGATTGTTGGGTTTGCCGTATTTATCAGCTACATCCCTGCATGTATTATAAATATTTCTCATTATGTTGTGAAGCTTTTGATCCACTTCTTCAAAAGTCCATGAAAGCCTCATGCTGTTTTGTGACATTTCCAGTCCGGACACGGCAACACCGCCTGCATTTGCGGCTTTACCCGGGCCGTAACTCACGCCTGCCTTCAGGAAAACCTCAACACCCTCAGGTGTTGTAGGCATATTTGCTCCTTCTGATACGCAGATACAGCCGTTCTTTACCAGTGTTTTTGCTTCTTCTCCATTAATCTCATTCTGAGTCGCACTGGGAATCGCTACATCACATTTAACAGTCCATATATCTCTGTTTTTATCGGAATACTTTGCGTGCTTATGTATCTCGCAATACTCCTTAATGCGGCCCCTTCTTACCTCTTTAATATTTTTTACGGTATCAAGATTAATACCTTCAGGATCGTAAACAAAGCCATTGGAATCAGACAGGGCAACAACTCTGCCGCCGAGTTGATGAACTTTTTCAATTGAATATATTGAAACATTACCTGAACCTGAAACAACAACAGTTTTACCGTCAAATGATTGTTTTCTGTCCTTAAGCATTTCCTGCGCAAAATATACAGCACCGTAACCAGTAGCTTCTTTTCTGCCGGGACTTCCTCCCCAGTTAAGACCCTTGCCCGTTAAAACTCCCGTAAATTCGTTCCTGAGCCTTTTATACTGCCCGAACATAAAACCTATTTCCCTTCCGCCAACGCCGATATCACCTGCGGGCACATCTGTGTCGGCACCGATATGTCTTTGAAGTTCAGTCATGAAGCTCTGGCAGAATCTCATTACTTCAGCATCACTTTTTCCCTTGGGGTTAAAATCAGATCCGCCCTTGCCACCGCCCATGGAGAGCATGGTCAATGAGTTTTTGAATATCTGCTCAAATCCCAAAAACTTGATGATACTTAAATTTACCGACGCATGAAATCGCAACCCCCCCTTGTAAGGACCGATCGCACTGCTGAATTCTATCCTGTATCCCCTGTTTACTCTTATATTACCCTGATCATCAACCCATGGAACTCTGAACATAAGTTGCCTTTCCGGCTCTGTAATCCTTTCAAGGATGTTACAGGACCTGTACTCCGGATGTTTATCAAAAACAGGCTGCAAAGAATCAAAAACTTCTTTAACAGCCTGTAAAAATTCTGGTTCGTTAGGGTTTTTTCTCTTTATTTTCTCATACACTTCCTGAACGTAAGGCATAATCACCTCCTTAGGGTTTATTAATTGGCGAAATTC
This sequence comes from Oligoflexia bacterium, assembly GCA_016926495.1. GTDB lineage: Bacteria > Bdellovibrionota > JAFGOL01 > JAFGOL01 > JAFGOL01 > JAFGOL01. The sequence goes on along the minus strand of JAFGOL010000019.1, from coordinate 4,871 downwards.
CTAGCATAATAAAAAGCAATTGTATATGAATATTTCAATGGAATATTTATACAGGTTTTAAAATATAACCCTTTCTTTTCCTGCCATGAATTAATATCTCAAGCGGCTTATCAAGCCTTATATGCGATACAAACCGTGTGTTATTTACTGTTTTTTGCTGATTCAGCCAGTCCCAGTCAATAGATGTTTCAGCACTGTTATACAATACCGCGAGATAGCCCATTCCAAGTGATGTTATATTATGAAAGAAATGAGACCCGTGTGAAGGCTCAATATTAAAATCCTCCAATGATGCCTCTACAAGAACAGCAGCCTTTGATATCTCGTTCCATTTGACGGGTATACCCAGCCAGTGGTCGGATGTACCCCAACGCCCCATTCCTATAAAAACAGCCTTATCGCCAAGATGTTCATTAATGGCTCCGATTTCCTGAGCTATCTGTACAGTGCGGGAGGCATCAAAAACATCCGGTTTAACATAAACTATATCTTTAATATCCCTGAATGCGCCATTACCAAGTGACAGGCTTGAGCGGCATATTACCCTGCTTTCTTCAATGCCGTCTATGCATATATCGTCAGACTCCCTGCTGCTTATCATGGGCCTGATCTGTAAAAAATTGAATTTGGATAATTTATCCCTGTTTTTTGAAAGCTCAACGGCAAATTCTATTTCTACATCACTTCCGAGCCCTTCTTCCCCCATTTCGCGAATTGCAACCAATAGTTCGGCCAGTGGGAAAATATTTGATTTTAGTATATGCGCAAAAGAAACTATTCTTGCGCCGTTATGATGGAGTCCGTCGCGTATAATTTCGTTTTCATAATCGTAGACGCTGGCAAGAGCATCCAGTATCCCGTCCTTTTCCGCCCTTTCAAGAGTGCATTTTGACAGTGTACTTTCCTGATCAGCCGTAATCTTTACGTCTGAATTACTCAAGTTAATTGCATAAAAATATTTCTGGGTATTTTCCAAAGCAGATTCTATTGTCAGGAACTGAGGCAGAATTCCTGGATGTTTGGGAGAAAACTGCAGAACACTAAAGCCGTCAGCGATAATCTTACCCAAACCGAGCCCCACATAAGCTATACCGTCCTCAGGCTTCATGTGCGACACCGGAAAAAAATTAACGGATCTGAGAGTCCCTGAAAAATCAGGATAAAATAAATCACCGTACTGAACACCGGCAACCTGCTGAATTATAATTCCCATTTTCTCTTCTTCTATCCTGTTACCCGTAGAATAAAGGTAAGACCTTGAGCTTTCAAAAAAAGTCGAGGCATAAATTGCCTTAATGGCATTCATAAGCTGCTCAAGCCTGATTTCAATTTTAGGATCATTATTGGGAAGCATAAAAGTTGAATAAATACCGGCAAAAGGCTGGGAGTGAGAATCCTCCAGAAGGCTGGAAGACCTAACTGCTATAGGACTGTTAAGCCTTTTAAGCAGCGCGAACAAATCCTCGGTTATTTCATCGGACAACTGGGCATTAAGAAATTTTTCAGCGATTTTTCCATCGTTTTCCTTTTCAAGTTCCTTAACAGAAAATTCATTTTCATTCATAAACCTGTCAAACTCGTCAGTGCTGATAACGGTAGTCGGCGGTATACTGACTTCCACCCCGGGGAATTTTTTAATAAATTTTCCGGTATATGATTTTGCAAGCAAAGAACTGACAAAAGCCAAACCTCTTGCTTTGCCTCCTAAAGAACCGGTACCCAATTTGTTAAACGGCTGGTTGGGATCAAAACGTTTTTTAGAAAATTCAGTAATTACTCCCTGCCTGCTATTCAGCCTGTAATTCGCGATCAAACCGGTTAATATTTCTCTCAGTTGTTTTACCTCATAATCCTCGGCTCTTACGGAGCGTAATTCACCGGCAAGCATAAACTCGCCTCTTGCCATAAACCATCTGGAAAAATGATCCCTTTTTGCGTGGTAGAATATGGATTCGTCCGGAACTTTTTTCATTCCTTCCTCAAGCTCTATCATATCAGAAGCTTCACCCACGATTTTGCCATTTTCCTTTCTGAATACAAATTTTCCGAACCCCATCTTCTCCTTCAACAAAATTTCGAGCTCCTGTAACAAGGTCGGAGAATTTTTGTCAAGGAACGCACCTCCTAATTTAAAAGCTTTTTCGCGATTCTTTGGACTTGACGAATAAAGAATAGTAGGAACATCATATACCATGTTTTTTGCGTATTTGATTATTTCAAAACCGGCTTCATCGCATAAAACGCCGTTTCTGGGAAACCTGACATCAGAAATTACACCTATAATGTAATGTTTGTATTTGTCGCATATAGACATAGCCTCTTCATAGTTGCCGGCAAGCAACACTTTCGGCCTTGCACGCATTCTGAATATTTTACTGCTCTTGTTTATGCTTTCGGAAATCAGTGCTTTTGTTTGATTCATAATTTCAGAATATAATAAAGGCAAAAATGAAGAATAACTCCTGATGGAATCTTCTATTACCAGGATTACTCTTACACTTGCCAGTTCCGTGTCATGAGCTACATTCAACGCGTCTTCTATAAGTTTGATAATCGCAAGAAATATCTTTGTGTCTCCGTTCCATGCAAAGATTGCGCAAAAATTAGCCTGCCATTTTTCCAGTTGCTCCAGGCTCAAATTAGCCGGAACATGGGTTAATAAAACAACCGGCATCCGCGGATGGTCTTTTTTTACTTCCTTGCAAAATTTTACAACTCCCATTCCTTCAAGCTGCAACGTGGTAATCACCAGGTCGAATTTTTTTTGCACAAGCATTTCCAAAGCCAGCGACGAGGAAGAAACATTAGTCACCCTGGGCGCATAATGAAGATTCAAATCCACATAGTCGTTAAATATCCTTTCGGTTAACTGTCCGTCCTCTTCAAAAATAAAAGCATCATAAGGACTGGATACAAGCAGTATTTCCTGTATCCTGTAAGGTTGCAACTCATGAAAAGCCTTGGCTTTCAGTTCTGTAACGTTGTTTATAGTCATACAAAACAAGATAGCCAACATTGACACAAAAGTCAAAATAGATAAACGACAAATTACTACCTTGTCAAACAGATGAACTGTGAAATATCAATTGACTCTTCCGAAAACATGGGTACTTCTCTTACCATTTTACTGCCCCTTCAGATCATTACCTAGATCAGCAAGTCCGGTTTCAAGTTCCCCGGCGGTATAAAGGTATTCCTTGCACTCGGATACATCAACAAGACTGCCACTGACTATTTTATCCGGAAACATCAGGCCCGCCACGCGTAAATATACGGCCAGTTGTATTTTATACGATTCCATTGCCGCAGGCTCGATTCCCGTCTTATAGTCAATAATCCACGCCTTATCATCATAAATATTGATCCTGTCAATTCTGCCGTTCACAATCATACCATCAATATTTACGATAAAGGGATATTCGTTAAAGTATACATCCGTACTTTTAAAAATCCTTTGACCTATATCCGAATCACAAAATTCGTCAATCAGCTTAATCGCATGTTGCCTGTATACAGACGGCAAATTGTCCAGGATCAATGATACACTTTCCCTGTCATTAAGTTTTTCAAGAATAAGGTGAACAGTATCACCAAGATTTTTATATTGCGTTTCACCATCGGATCTGCTTTTTTCTCTTACAAAATTCCTTATCATGCTGACAGTACTTCTGATTCTGTGCGCACGTTGAGTAATAAAACAACTACAGGTTTCCGAATGATCAACATTAACGACATAACGGCAAGGCTTATACCTCTCCTTTAACACCGCCGTATCATCCGGCCCGGCCTTTTTGATATCCCCGCCTGCCACCACAGACAGCCAGTCCATCCATCTGGCACGGCCCGAACATGAGTTGAAATTCCCAATAAAAAATAATTCGTCCCTTGCCCTGGTCATGGCAACGTAAAAAAGCCTTTTCGACTCCGCAAGCTCGGCACAGTATTCATACTCCTTTATCCTGGTATAAAGTGCGGTATTTACTTTTGCTCTTTGCCCCTCAGTCTGAATCTTGATTGATATCTGTCCGGCAGACGAAACAACAAGCCAGTCATTAAAATTGGGTTCATTGAACAGGCACGGCAATATCACAACCGGAGACTGTAAACCTTTGGACGAGTGTACGGTCATTATTCTAACGGCGTCAGCGGAACAGTTTTTATCGCTGCTGACCTCCGCATCATCAAGATAGTCCAGAAACTTCCGGATATCATACCCGTTTTGTTCGACTTTATTGAGCAGATTGACTATAAACTCCTCCAGCCCCTGTTCCTGACCCGGATACAACATCGCCACGGAAGAAATTATCCCTCCTTTTTTGAGCAGCCATATAATAAACTCAGACAGGCCAAGCTCATTTTGCCGGCAGGCGGCAATATTGAGATAATCCTTCAACCTTTCCAGTGATTGCAATTCGTTTTCAGATATTTTTGCGGGATTGGCTTCCGGATTATATGATCTTATACCCTCCCAGAATGAACCAAACCTTCTTATAAAATAATATACCGTGGAATCTTCGATATAAAAAAAAGGAAGCCTGCACAGAAAAAACAGATAATAATTCCTGTACGGGTTAATTGCCGCGTAAACAGTGTTTTTTACCATTGTCAGGGCATCATCCCGTTTACTCTTGCCCAATACCCTGCAGGGTATACCGCATTCCCGCAGCTTCTTTTCAAAAAGTCCCATATGGAGCTTGGTCCTGAACAGTATTGCATAATCTGCCGGATGTCTGCCAGACAAAAGCCCATCCCTTATCAAATTAACCGCGCACAAAGCCTCTCTTTCCACATCAGAGGAGGTTACCCCTTCCGGACCCACGTTGAGTATCTCCACCCTGCCGTCGGATTCCTTTCTGTCAAAAGCCATATCT
>JAFGOL010000128.1 GCA_016926495.1 Oligoflexia bacterium | reverse complement strand
GTTTGCTTCAACAAGCGAGGTATACGGCGATCCGCTTGTCCATCCTCAGACCGAAGAATACTGGGGCAATGTGAATCCTGTCGGATTAAGGAGCTGTTATGATGAGTCCAAAAGGTACGCGGAAGCGCTGACAATGGCGTACAGGAGGAAATTCTCACTGAGGACCGGAATTACAAGAATTTTTAATACGTACGGGCCCAGAATGCGCCTGGATGACGGCAGGGTTGTTCCCAATTTTATTTTACAGGCCCTGAAAGGCACTGATCTCACCATCTACGGTGACGGTCAGCAGACCAGGTCCTTTTGCTATGTTGATGATCTAAACGAGGGCCTTGTAAGGCTTATGGAGCAAGACATAGAAATGCCCGTTAATCTTGGTAATCCCAGCGAACAGACTATCATGGAATTCGCAACCCGTGTAATAGGAATTTCGGGTTCTTCGAGCAGGATTGTGTTTATGCCCCCTGTGCCGGACGATCCCAGGAAGAGAAAGCCTGATATAGGCAGGGCCAGGACCCTGCTTGGCTGGGAACCCCGCGTTGATCTTGATTGCGGACTTAGAAAAACCCTGGAGTATTTCAAATCAAAGGCATAATACCACTTCTTTTATGCGGTTTATTGATTTCCGGCACTAAACTTTATTCAGAGGATTTAACTTCTTTTTATTTTGAGACGGGCCAGGGATTCGGTTATTTTAACTCAAGGGGGTTGAACCGGATAACCGGAGGTTTTAATCCTGAATATGCTATGAATTTCAGCCACATGCATCTTCCTTATATAGCGTTCGCAGGCATCGGCATTGACAGGGTAAGGTGGTCACTTGGAATAAATTTTTCATTTGAGTACAACATCAAGGCCTCGGTCAGCGAATTATTCGGTTTTACCGAAAAAATCCGTCTGATCAATTTACCGTTATTTTTTAAGTTCAGGTACCTGTTGTGGAAAACCGGATGTTTATTCTTTTACTCAAACGCGGGTTTTGGATATTTCTTTTCACGGCTTTACCTTGAAGCTGATCCTGCCCCGGATGAATCAGGTGCTTATTTCATATATTCAAACGGTGTTGTCGCCTTTACCGGCCTGACTGCGGAATATCCTTTGACAAAGTCGCTGCTGCTTTGGTTTGCGACTGATTTCTGGTATGCCGGTTCTGCTGCTTACAGATACGGAAACGAAGGAGTGCAGTACGATAAAAACGAAATCGTTATGTTTGCCGATGGGACTGACTTGACATTAAATCTAACAGGATTAAAATTTATACTAGGAATAAAATTCAAATGGGGTATTAAATGAGTAAAAAAACCTTTTTATTTTCCTTTATTGTATTTTCTTTATGCAATAATATTTATTCAAGGGGCACTTCATCGGCGGTTATTGTTGATGTATACGGAGGTCTGGGCTTTGTAAATCCCGCAGACATTAACGCCAAGATCATCGACCCCGACTATGGTCTGGCCAGTTTCTTCGAGGCTACGTCGAGCGCCAAATGGGCCAAAAATTTCGGAGCCTTTGTCGGATACCAGTTTAATTACAGGTACTCGGTGGGGCTTTTGTTTGATTATGCCAAGGTTACATCTTATCTTATGGAAGAATCCGATACTGCGTACGCAGCTAAATTTCCCACGTCTCCAAGTCTTAATGTTTACGCTTACGAGTTTAATTCAGGCGGCAGCGCTTTCAGCCTCGGCCCTGCTTTTAACATGGTGTTATACAGCCGCGGCAGGCTTGCCTTTGGTGCGGGACTGGGGATTCTTTATGCGCCCAGTGTCTCCTATTATGAAGATATTGCGGCATGGACTTCGTCTGCCGATACTACCGCGGATCCCGATGAACTTAATACGATCGAGGGAAAGGGTTCCGCGTTCGGGTTTTTATTCAATATTTCCGGTATGTATTATTTTACGGATTATTTCGGTACTGCTTTAAATGTCGGGTACAGGTACCTTAAAGCAAGTTCCCTGAAGGATCTGGACGGCAATGAAATCGCTTTTTCATTTCCCGACGGCTCCACGGACGACAGTGCCGCGCCCATGAGCATGGCGCTGTCAGGTATTTATTTCGGCCTTTCCCTGAAACTGGAATTTAATTTCAGCGGCGGCAAAAGTGATGACTCATGGTCGCAAAGCAGCGAAGAGGGTTTTCATGACGAGTTAAATACGGACTGGGCTCCCGTTGAGGCGGCTCCGAGTGTCAATGACCTTATTGAACTGAAGTCCCAGGCAAGGAAGAAGTACCAGAATGCGAACAGCGCCGGAGATTCAGCTATGGCCAACCGTTACAGGCGCCTGTATAACATAGTTGACAGGATAGAAAAGAGCGAGTGGGATACCCTGTCCAATTCCGCGAAAAAGGAAAAAATAGAAAAGATTAAAAGGATACTGGGCCCCTGATACGTTAAGCCCCCTGACTGCAAATTTACCTGCGTCAAAAAAATGATGTTTCATTTGTTTTCTCTTAGCCAATGCTTTAGTGGTTTTGGTCTAACCTTTTGAGATTATTGTGCAAAAAACTTTAGGGAAAATTGGGCACGGTATTTGCTTATTAAATTAATGTAAGGACACGAAAAAACAGGAGGTTTTTTTGAGTAAAGGGATTTACACGGCGCTTTCAGGAGCTATTTCCCAGAACCAGAAACTTGATGTTTTATCCAACAATATCGCCAACGTAGACACTGTTGGGTTCAAAAAGGATGAGCCTGTCTTCAAAGAATACGTTACCGCGCTTGAAAAGGAAGAAACAGTTATTGATGTTCCGAGGGTTGAATTCAAACCGTCAGATTTTTATCATCTTCATGGAAATGATAAATCATTTGTAAGTCTTGATGATGTAGTTACAAATCATGAAACCGGACGTTTCAGACGTACCGGGAACACACTTGATTTTGCTTTAAACGGCGAGGGGTTCTTCGAAGTTAATACTCCGTTGGGATTGCGTTATACAAGGGCAGGTAACTTCAGTCTTGATCCCGTGGGACGTCTTGTAACAGAGGACGGCTACCCGGTAATGGCAGTTCCCACACCTGAAAAAATAACCCCTGAGCAAAGGGAAATAATTATAGGTAACAGGCAGATAGAAATAACTTCAAAC
>JAFGOL010000127.1 GCA_016926495.1 Oligoflexia bacterium | reverse complement strand
GCATTTTTATAACAATTTGATATTATTGTCTTTATTTTAGTAGTTGGAGGGTGTTGTGAAGAATTTGAAAGATTTTGACACAAGGGTGGTTCAAAGGAATATTAAAAAGAAAAATATAACGGATAAGGATTATGCAGATTACCTGAGAAACCTTGAGGATTCTCAGGGAAACTGCAAGGAGCTTGATGAGGATTCGGAGACCGAGGCCATGCCCACGCTTGAAGAGTACCAGAAAGAAGATAATTAAAGTTATATAACATTGTGTGATAATAAAAAAAGAGGCTGTAACTTTGATTACAGCCTCTTTCTTATATTTTTAAACCTGATGATTTTTATATTGCGTATGAAATCCTGAGTCCCCATGTAAGAACATTGTTATCTGTTGTGCTGAAGGGTCTGAAACCTTCCACCGTGCCGTTGGATTTCATGAATGATTCAATGGATAATTTATCCGTCAGCTTGGCTATAAGTTTCGGGAAAACAAGCTCGAATTCATGTTTCCATGTCTCCTCGGTTATGGTGTCAACAAAAACATTCTCAACATAAAGATCGTCGGCGTACATTTTTGAGCTCGTGAATTTCGTGCCTATTTCGAATACAAGTTTGGGTCCCAGCTCATGGCTGAATCCGAACCCGATCCCGAATTTGTATTTGGTTCCCGGTGCAAGCTTTTCAAAAAGGGTGCCGTCGGGCGCCTGCCACTGATTGTCGGAGTTCAGGCCGTCGATGGAAGTGACCGAAGGATTGCCTGTTGAGTATCTTGTAATGGGAAGATTAAATTCCAGTCCCATTTTCAACGCGCCTTTTTTGTCGTTGACTTTTGTTTCACCGTCCAGGTTAAAACCCATTGTCAGAATGTTACCTGCGTCTCTGGAACCGGAACTGGTCGGCAGGGTAAGCGTTACCGAACCGTTGATGTTACTGTCGGTGTCAGGTGAAAGGTACAGGTTCGCATAGCTGAACTTGAACCCCAAATCGTCAAAAGTTACCGTACTGCCCTCTGTATTATTGGTCCATTTCCATGTGATTTTCGGCTCCGTTTCGAATGCGACATGCTCTGTCGCCTGGTATTTTATGTTAATACCGAAAGCGTTCGACAACGGTTCTTCGTTGTCTTTGAACCCGCGTTCTATCGCGTTCCATATATTGGCGGAAAGCGGACTTGTCTCTTCTTTCTCTTCTACATCCGCGGCTATTTCCGTACTTGCCGTCGGAACGGGCGTGGCGCTGCTGGTCGGTGCCGCCAGCTTTGCGTCCGTGGACTGTTCTGTATTTTGAGCCGCTGCTATAAGGTTGGATTTTCTCAGTTGTTCAAGCTCGGCTTTCAGTTTTTCATTCTCAAGATCTTTTTCCTTATTTAACTCAGCCAGTAATTTTGCTCTTTCGTCGCTTTTACTCTTTGCGATGGATTTAGACTTTTTATTTGTCTTTTTGCTGTAATACTTTTTGCTTCTGTTTTTTGAATATCTGGATCTTTTTGAAACTTTCCTTTCTCCGAATTCATTGTAGGAACTCATCTTATATTTATCCAGGGTGCTGCATTTAACTCTTTTTCCGTATTTTGAATAACATTCAATCCTGTAGGGTGCTTCCTTCGTGGTATTGGCAAATGCTCCGGTTATCAGCATACCCAGACTTATCGCTGCTATAAATAGGTTCTTCATAAGGACCTGCCTCCATATATATGAATATTCTATCCATATTTTGCTGCAAGCACTGTGCCATTATGAACGCATGCTTGAAATGATAATGATAACAACGGTTTACGCCTGGGCGTCATGCAGGAAGTATATCGCCGAAGCATAGAATTTTTTGACATACTGTATAAAGTTTGTACAGTATGTCAGAATAACTCAATATCAATATCTTTGGATGCTTTGTCTTTTGACAGGGGTAACCGGATTGTTATTTCCGTCCATTCGTTTTCCCTGCTGGCGCATGATATTTCCCCGTTATGGCTCTGAATGATTGATTGAGCCGTGCTGAGCCCCAGCCCTGTTCCTTCTCCGGGGATTTTTGTAGTAAAAAAAGGCTCGAATATTTGCGAAATATTCTGCTCCGGTATCCCTGTCCCGTTGTCACGGAAAGATACCGTAAGATTTTTTTTATTTTCTGACGTTTTAATAAGTATTTCTCCGCCTGCTGCTGCCGGTTTGGATTTGACGGCGTAAATGGAATTCAGCAGAATATTCAGAAAAACCTGGGAGAGTCTTGAAGGTATGCAGAATACGTCGCTTTTATGCCCGTATGACTCTGTAACCGAGATATCGTTTTTATACAGGTTCCGGCAAATGCGGAGCGAACTCCGGATCAGATCCTTTACGTTGGCATATGTTTTTTTACCGTGTCCCGGGTGTGCCATGTAGTTGATATCTTCAACGAGTTTTTTAACGCGATGTAATCCTTCTTCCGTTTCCGCCAGGACTTTGGGGATATCGCTGGTGATGTTCTCAGGTATGTTCGCGGACGCTTCCCCGGCAATTGCAAGGAAGTAGTCGCCGATACTCCTGAAATTGCTTATTACGAAGCTGAGGGGATTGTTTATTTCATGGGCAATGCCCGTAGCCAGTCTGCCCAGTACCGCCATTTTTTCATTCTGAATTTTTTTGTCGGTACTTTTTTCAAGCTGTATATATGCTTCATGGAGTTCGCTGTTCTTTTTTTTGAGCAGCCTGTTTTTTTCCTCTATGAGTTCCTTGTTTTTTTCAAGTCCCGCCACGATTTCCTCAAGTAATCTCGGTGAATAATTTTTGTATTCCCTGGGCGTATCGAAAAAAGACCGGTTGCCTGAAGTGTTTATTTTTATACTGCCGTCCCTTAATTTCAGGGCCGATAGCGGCTCTCCGTTCCACAGCAGAGGAACAGACGTTATGGAACCGGCGATGAAATTTACCGCGTTGGTAATAAACGGAGAGTTATCCACGGGAGTAATAATCGCTGAACCTGGTTTATTTTCGACGAAGGAAAAAAGTTTTTCTCTGAAAAAATATGATGAGAACCTGTCGATTTGCTGGAGTATGGGCCTTATGTCGCCGATCGCTTTGATAACGTTCTCAATGTCTTTCCAACTGTTGTTTTCGATGCTTTCAATTCCTACCTGGAAGGATATCCCGGTTTTTTGCATTCCGTTTTCTATATGATCTATGATCGCGTTATAAAAGACGGTATCGGTCCAGCCATAGGAGTCGCCGATTATCTCCATACTTGAACCGTGATCGTGAATGATACTTTCGAGGGAAATACTGCGCGAGAAGGCAAAATCATAACAGGATTTTATTACCCTGCAACTTACTTGTTCGTGATTGTTCATCAGATTCCTTTTACACTTTGCCATACTGCTTTTCAAGTGACAATTTCTTTTGATTATGTTTAACTTTTAATCAAACTATGGATTGTCTGAGATTGCACAGATGTCGCCTTTGTGAAAAAGCTTCAGGGTGTGAATTTGACAAGGATTTACACGAAGACTGGCTTAGGCAGATACGCAGCGGAATGATTAGAAAAACCCTGCTTGTTAGCTCTCCCGCGGAAGGGCTGGGCGCTACAACTTTTTCCATCTTGTTGTCCGGTGAACTTGCGGCCCTGGGCTATAAAATAAGATTGATGGATACGTCAATCGAGTCGGTTAAGCTTGCCGAATACCTTGGGTATTCCTCGGAACTCGGTCTTGAATTTACGAATAATGGCGTGGAGTTACCGGCTTCGGAATATGGCTTTTCGTATGTCAGTCCTTACCTGTTCATGCATAAAGATCCAGCCGTTCTTATGTGGGATATGAAGAGTGTTTTAAGTTTTATTGAGGATATACTGTTTAACGTTAACTGGGGTGAGGTTGACATACTTGTTTTAAAGCTTCCGTATTCCCATCTTAACCTGCTGGGTGAACTTCAGTCCCACCTCCCGGGCAAAATACGGCATTCACTGTTATTCCTTGACTACAAATTCAGGAGAAACTCCGTCAGCAAGATGATGCTTAAGCATTTGTCGTCCTGTACGAAGGTGCTGAGTGTGTGTTTTTCGCCTTCCGTAAGGGATGATGCCGAAAACTCAGCCAGGTTTTCTTTTAACGGCACGGACGCGTTTTTTCTTCCTTTTGTCGGAGAGCTTATGCGTCAGGGGCAACCTAACAGCGGTCGGCTTGAAGAGCTTATGGAAGCGTATTCTCCAATAATCAAGGAGGTTGCGCAGAATTGTCTGTCGATTTTCTCGGATTGAATACCGATAGCAGGTATCGGGTACTGATTGTTGACGCTTCGCCGGAGGTGTGTCAGGGCATAAAAAATTCGCTGTCGTCCGAGGTACTTAAGTTCCGGATTGAACTGTATTCCGCGTTCAGTATTCCGGAAGCCAATATAGTAATGGAGCAGATCGAGCCTGATTGTATTATATGCGATATGGGGATCACGCAGGAAGGAAGTTTCGGCAACGGTATAGAATTTCTGTCTTCATTGACAAGCGATCTTACAAACAACGTCAGAATTCTCCTTTCCGAACACTATGATTTTGAAAACCTCAAGAACGCCATTAACGAAGCCGGGATCTACCGTTTTGTTTTGAAACCGTGGTCGGACGACGAACTCAGGTCGGCCGTGGAGAATTCTCTCGAGTATCTTGACCTGCACCGGGAAAATTCGAGGCTGGTTTCGAAGGCTGAAGCAAAAACCAGGTACCTGTTGCGGTTAAAATCAATTCTGGAAACCAAGGACAGGGAAAAGGAAGAAACCATAAAAGTATCGGGCCAGCTGGTTAAGGGCGTTAAGATGGAAGTCGAAGTGATGAATAAGCTGCTTACCGTTATACAGCGTATGAAATCCGTAATGGACATAGAAAGAATGTTACGGGAAATTCTTGAAGAGTCCATGGGGGTTAATTTTGTCAAGATTGTTCTTGACGGTGAGGTAAATGAAAGCAGTGACGAGACGCCGTTTTTCGTGTCTGTTCCGTTGTTGTGCTCCGGGTACGTGCTTGGACATATAAGAGTGGGCAAGGAGAACGAGCCGGTTAATGAGTGGGAAAAGGAATTCCTGCAGAAGATCGCCGATGTTGTAGCCATGACGGCTGAAAAGCTCATACGTTTTTCAGTCCTTGAAAGACTGAAAAAGCAGTGGGAGTCCACTTTTGATTCCATTGATGATCCCCTGATCATTATCGACAGGAATTTTGTTATCTCAAGGGCTAACCGTTCTTTTGAAAGGCTTACGGGGGTGAGGATACAGGAGATCATAGGAATGAAATGCTATGAGCTGTTCCAGGGAGACGGTCCCGTTTCGTCCTGCGACGGGTGTAATGTTATGCAGGCTTTTGACGCCGGAATACCCGTGGGTTCCGAAATATTGTGCAGAAAAAACAGCCGCTATTACACGACGTGGTCTTATCCTATTTTTGAAGATAATACAGTTAATAATGTTGTCCAGTTTTATAAAGATATCTCGGAGCAGAAGATGTTCCGGGAAAAAATCCTTCATTCCGAGAAACTGGCGGAGATCGGCATACTTGCCGGTTCGGTGGCTCATGAGATCAATAATCCCATAGGAGGCATAATCGCCTTTTTACAGATAATGTCCAGGGAAGTCGGCGGGGACTGCCAGGTTTATTCGGACCTGAAAGAAATGGAAAACGCGGCCCAGAGGTGCAAGCATATAGTTGAGAACCTTCTTCATTTTTCCCGAAAATCCCGTGACGAAGAATTAAGGGATATGGAAATATCAAATGTCATAAATTCCCTGCTTCCCCTTATAGAATTGCAAATCAGGCACGATAATATTGAAATAATTTTTAATGATCAAAGCGAAGGCGGTAAGATCCGGGGAGTTTTTAACGAGCTTGTTCAGGCGTTTCTTAATATTGTATACACAAGCGTGGAAGCTATTACCAACAGGAATGTCACGCACGGTAAAAAACAGGAACGCGGCGTTATTAGTATTAACGCGTTTTTACGGGAAGGCCGGCTTGTGGTCGAACTGAAGGACAACGGGGTTCCCCTTGATCTGGTTAATGTTAAACTGCTGGACGGAAAGGAGTTCAGGAGCCTTGGCATGTTTGTCACGACGAGGATTGTCAAGGATTACGGCGGCAGCATAGATATTTTAAACTACGATAATTCGGGAAATTGTTTTGTAGTTACCCTGCCTCTCGCGGGGTAAGAGTATTTTACACGGAGGTTTTTATGCGAGGGTTGTTGTGTCTTTATTTAGTGTTATTTACGGGTTTTGCTTTTGCACAGGACAGGGACGAACTCGTTGCGGCTGTTAAAAAATTGCAGGAAAACAGGAATATCGCCATTCAGAACAGGGAAAAAGTCGTTCAGAATGTTGATATATGTACCAGGAATATAGGAACAATAACAGATACCCTGTCAAAGCTGGAAAAGGACAGGCAGTCAATACAATCGAACAGGGAAACGCTGAACGGCAAGGCTGCTGATATGGATAAGAAACTGAAAGGCGTTGCAGAAAGCAAACAAAAAGAAGCTCTGGCCATGGAAAAGACAAAGGCTGATATAGAAAAGCTGAAAAAGGACATAGCCGTGCTTGAGGAAAACCTTAAAATACATGTAAAAAACATAGAGGTGCATGATCAGAACATAAAAAGTATTAACGACGCAAAGATACAGCTTTCTGAAAGCTCAAAAAAACTTGATGAAGCCTGCGCGTCCTTGACGCAGCAAATAAGCAGTGAAGAATCCGGCAAAAAGGAGTGGGAAGGAAAGCTTGCCGGATATAACAAGGAACACGCAAAATGGTCCGAAGAGGTTACAAAGCAGGAAAAACAGCTCGGCGAGTACGTCAAAACGCTGAACAGCATGACTGATTAGTTAAAGATCATATACTTTTTATTTTTATTTTTTTGGAAAAGACTGTTTCGTTGTTAAGCTGATATTCAATCGAGAATTCGTTGTTACCGTTTACAAGCTGGATATATTCGGTAAAAAAGCTGCCGTCCTTACCCATAAAAACAAAGGCCGAATCTCCTGTGGTCAGGTTTTTTATTACGGGTTTCAGATTTGAGGCGGTTTTGTCCGCCGATGCCGGTATCCTTGCCGGGAAAATACCCTTCAGCTTGATCTGTTTCGTGTTTTTAAAAGTATATTCCGAATCCGTATTTTCACCCAATTCCAGTACGACAGGCCTTGATGATTTATCAAGGCTGTAGCTTTTCGATTTTATGGCCAGCCGGAGGTTAAGTCCCTCTTCTCCTGAAAATATGGCGATACATGTATAGGATAGTAACAATCCCAGCATGGCAAGACCGAAAATTCTGATCATTGGAATTACCTCTATGTATTAAGTATCGGAGAAATACCGGAATTATTTAGCCAAAAATCAGAAATAAATGGTAAAGCCCTGAAAAATCGAGGTCTTGTGTACCTGGAAATCCTGGTGCAAAGTGGTTGTAAGAGAAGCGGCGGTACCCAGGGATTTTCCCAGTGTTGTAGTCACCTCTTTTGTTTTGGGCAGTATGATCATGGAGATACCGGTTGTTTGCGTAACCGGCCTGCTTATTGAAATGTGCCATTTTTTATCATTAAAATCATAATTTAATTTGCTGTTTACCAGCCAGCTGCTTATGCCTATGAACATGTATCCCTTTATAATGTCGATTTTTGAGTTGAATTTTGTACTTTCCCTTTTTACGGGTTCTTCGTATACCTCGTTCTTTATTTTTTCAGCTTCAATCAGCAGTTTTTCCTTTTCGCCCGGGGGCTCTGTTTGCTGCTGTGTGTCCTCCCGGTTAGTCTCCCGTACGTTATTATCGGTCGGTATTTCTTCCTTGTCCGGGCGCAGTGACTTGTAAAGCGACACCAGTTCCAGGGTTTTTCCGATGTTTTTTATTTTTTCATGAAGATAATACAGGGGTTTCAGGGTGGGGTGCTGTTTTAGCACGGTATTTATATGGTAGTCATATATTCTTCTGCGAACGTATTTGGCAAATTTTCTTTGCTCGGCCTCCCTTTCCGCGTAGTTGATCTGCGCCCCTCCGTAATAGTAGTCGTTTCCGCTGGTCTTGGTCCTGAAATAGCCTGTTGTTGTGTCGCTGTAGTTGAATTTGTCAAGATACATAAAGTAGATGTCGCGTGAAAATGATTCATCGAATACCCCTTTATACCAGTACATGGCCCAGTTGGCGTTTTCAGGCTCCGGATATATTTTCAGGGGTCTTTTTTTGGCATAAAGCGGGGTATTAGGTACAATAATTAAGGCCCATAACAAAAGCGACAATTTTTTGACCATATTTATTTCACTTAAACAATATTTTCGGTATAATTTCAAGTCACAAAAGTATAGTTTAGTAAAAGGGACTGTTTATACTTCTTCAAGAAAATGCATTTGGCTGCATCCCCTAAATATGCTAAATAACTTATATAGTGGAATTTTTTAACAGGAAACAATGGTAGATGAGTATACTTTGGAGCCGTAAAAGAAAAGAGGAATCCCCTGATCTTGTAGTTGAGGAAAACGGCGAACTTTTTTCAAACCCCAATACCGCGAAAAGAGAAATATGGGCTGTGGGCGGCGGTAAGGGCGGTGTGGGCAAGAGCCTGATAGCAGCCAACCTGGGGATCATGCTTGCAAGGCGCATGAAAAAAGTTGTACTTGTAGACCTTGATCTCGGCGGAGCCAATTTGCATACGTGTCTGGGCGTGGAACTGCCAAGAACGACTTTGAGCGACTTTATAGATCGAAGGGTCGAAACCCTGCAGGATCTGGTTATAGAGACTTCCATAAAGGGTCTGGGCCTGATTAGCGGGGCTCAGGATTCCCTTGGTATAGCGAACCTTAAACATTCCCAGAAACAAAGATTTATTAACAAGCTCCTTGAACTGGATTCGGATTATAT